>JBFJVR010000088.1:0-8472 GCA_041624095.1 Oleiphilaceae bacterium | reverse complement strand
GCGCCGCCCATATCTTTCTTCATCAGGCGCATAAAGTTGCCGGGCTTTAGGTTGAGTCCGCCACTGTCGAAGCACACTCCTTTGCCGACCAGTGTCACCTTGGGCGCATTCTCGTCTCCCCAGCTCAGGTCCAAAAGCCGTGGCTCGTGGACGCTGGCCCGGCCTACTGCATGTATCATCGGGTAGTTTTGTTTGAGTAAGTCGTCGCCGCATATCTGAGTCAGTTTGGCGCCAAATTTGTCAGCTAGAATCTCCACCCGCTCGGCGAGATGTTCGGGCATCATGTCGCTCGCCGGGAAGTTAACAAGATCTCTGGTGAGGCTTATTGCCGCAACGAAATCGCTTGCACGTTGTCTTGCTGCATCGTCAATAATACTCAAGCTTGGTAAAGAAGATTCGTCTTTTTTGTAGGGGGTAAAACGATAGCAGGCCAAACCCCAACTGACGGCGAAGCGCTCAGCGATATCTTTGCTGCGCGTTTTGACCTGGCTGGTGTCGAGCGTATAAACGCCACTTGGCAAGTTTTGCGGCAAATCACCGGCCAGAAAATAATCATCGAAGTCTTCGATGCAGACCAGCACCATGGCTAATTTGCCTTCCGTATCTGGCATAAGGTTGGCGCCTTTTCCGGGTGACTTCTGAGCAGCGTTCCAGTTTTTTATATGTTGTGGCTGCCCGGAAAGCCAGCTTTCATAGTCTGCTGCCGCGAGTAGTACTATGGGAATGCCTGCTTGATCGGCGGTAAAAATGTCGTTCATGATTCACAACTTCCTTCTGATATAAATGTGGGGCTAAAAGCTACTTGGGTTCTGGTTTACATGAGAGCAGCGGTGTATTCGGTTCGCTTACGATAGGTGCTACATCGTCCGCCAGGTTTCATAGCCACCGTCGAGGCTGTAGCATTCTTTAAAGCCCGACTGATTAAAAAAATCGGCAGCGCCCTGACTACTGTTGCCGTGATAGCAGCATACAACCAGCGGTTTCGCCGGGTCTGCTTGCTCGATAAAGGTATGCACGGTTTCGTTATCAACGTGCTGTGCTCCGTCTATGTGGCCGGCGAGATAGGATGCCTTGTCGCGAATGTCGACCAGCTGCAAGGGTTTTGCTTCTTCAGTGAGCCAGAGTTTAAGTTGTTCACATGATAGGTGTTCGAATGCCATAGTGTTTGCTACCTTTACCTGCCAGAGCTGTGGTTTATACACTGAGACGACGCAGGTCTCACTTGTTTATGCGGCTTTTCCCGACGTTTTATTGCTTGGCCTGCTGTCTGTTTACCTCAGCGAGTAAAGCGATTGTTGTCAGGTTACGCATCGCTTATAGTTGGCAAAGCAACGGACTGTGCCCTTGGTCGTAAACATACAGCAAGGCAGCCGATGATAACAATAAGCGAACGTGAGAATAATAAACAGGAGTCGACATGCTAAAAGTATTTGGATACCCCAATACACGCACTTTGCGCGTAACCTGGATGTTAGAAGAGCTTGGGCTCGACTATGAGTATCAGCTGGTAGATATGGAGAAAGGCGAAGCTCGTTCCTCTGCATACCTGGCTACGAACCCGAGTGGTAAAGTGCCTTCCCTGATGGTCGACGGAGCAGTGCTCACTGAATCCGCTGCTATTGTTAATTATCTTGCATCTTTAAGGCCCGATATCGAACTTGTCCCGCATGGAAACTCCTATCGTCGCGCCCTCTATGATCAGTGGTGTTTTTTTGCTGTCGCAGAACTGGAACAGGCCTTATGGACGATCGCCAAACACAAATTCGCTTTACCTGCTGCACAGCGTTGCGCCGCAGTAATACCAAGCGCTGAATGGGAATTTCAACAAGCATTGGCGATTTTTAGCAAGGGGCTGGGTGAGCAGCCCTATATATTAGGGCCGCATTTTACCGCAGCGGATATTCTGCTTGCCCACACGCTGTTTTGGGGGATGGCCTTCAAGCAAGATATTGAATTCGGTAATTTGAAAGAATACATCGGTAGAACCGGCGTAAGGCCAGCCTTGGCTGCAGCGCGTAGTCGTGAACTAGAGGCTAGGGCAAGTTCAGCTTAGGCAGTTTTTTGAATAGATACTCGTCAAAGTCGCCTTCACCTCGGTGCACTGACTGAAATTGATCCAATACTAGTTCAGGGTGCAAATCTCGCAATTCATCCGCTTCGAGGCAATAGTTACGATTGAAGCCTGTGCGCCTGTGGTGAGTCAGGTTAAAGCTGACGATTAATAAGCAGCCGCCCGGGCTGAGCCAGTTAATGATGGCTGGCCAATGATGTGCTGCTGGTTTAAAGCGGTGAATGATGATGTTCTTGAAGCTGGCTTTGCTCAGCGGTATGTCCTCAGGCTGCTGATCAAGGTCTGCGCAGATGCATTGAATTTGCAGGTCTTCGGCTTGAGCAAAAACCTTAGCGCGTTGTAAGGCGAGCGGTGAGATATCCAGCAGGGTGCATGTTAAACCGCGGCGCGCCAAGCTCAGGGCGATATTGCCTTCGCCAGACGCGAGGTCCAGCGTATCGCCCGTGTGCAACAGCGGCAGATAATCTTCGATAAATTCTGCTTCTTGCGGCCCATCTGGCCCGCGTTTGGCATAAATACGATCCCATTTTTCGCGGTCGGACTGCATAAATTCAGATTCCAGACTGGGCCGGTGTGCTCCGGAGTAGCGCACTCCGGAGACCTTTCACTGGTAGCGAGCGATTTAGATCTCGAAGTCAGTGCGGAGTTTTTTCTCGACGAGTGTGTTTTGCAGCTTCACATAGCGTGGCAAGCCACTTTCGTCGAAGGGAGGGAAGTCTTCGCCACGAATAAGCGGAGACAGATACTCGCGACACTCCGCGGTGATGCCAAAGCCATCGTCAGTGATGTAGTGAATCGGCATTTTCTTTTCCTGATTCGCAACCTGGCTTAAAGGCGCTTCGCCAACGCTCCATTTGTAGGGGCTGGACTGCTCTCTGACAATAATCGGCATAACGGCATTTTTACCACTGACGGCAAATTCTACTGCGGCTTTACCCATCGCATAAGCCTGATCGACATCCGTTGCTGATGCAATGTGGCGCGCTGCGCGTTGCAGGTAGTCTGCCACCGCCCAGTGATATTTATAGCCCAGCGCCTGCTTGACCATGTTGGCCAAGGTGGGGGCTACGCCGCCTAGCTGCGTGTGGCCGAACGCATCTTTGGCACCCGCATCGGCGACAAAACGGCCATCCTCATACTGCGTGCCTTCCGAAGCCACGATTACACAATAGCCGTGCGATTTAACGCAGTGCTCTACCCGTGCGAGGAATTTTTCGCGGTCAAATGCGATTTCAGGGAACAAAATAATGTGGGGGGCTTCATCGTGATTTTGGCCTGCCAAACCACCTGCTGCGGCAATCCAGCCTGCATGTCGGCCCATGACTTCGAGAATAAACACTTTGGTTGACGATTCGCACATCGAGGCGATGTCCATCGCAGCTTCTTGAGTAGAAATAGCGATGTATTTAGCTACAGAGCCAAAGCCCGGGCAGCAATCGGTGAAGGGTAGGTCATTATCCACTGTTTTCGGCACACCGATACAAGTGATCGGATAACCCATTTTTTCACTCAGTTGAGATACTTTATAGGCCGTATCCTGAGAGTCGCCGCCACCGTTATAAAAAAAGTAACCAATGTTATGCGCCTGAAATACTTCGATCAGGCGTTCGTATTCACGCCTGTTTTCTTCCAGATTCTTCAGTTTGTAGCGGCATGAGCCGAACGCGCCGCTTGGCGTGTGCTTGAGCGCGGCAATGTTCTCTTTACTCTCGAGGCTGGTGTCGATTAATTCTTCGCGTAGTGCGCCGATGATACCGTTATGACCGGCGAAGACTTTGCCGATTTTATCGCTATGTTGTTTCGCTGTTTCGATCACACCGCAGGCCGATGCATTGATAACCGCTGTGACGCCGCCCGACTGGGCATAGAACGCATTTTTTATAGACATGGACGAGATAGCCTCTCAAGTTCAAAAATTGCCGCGCATCATACTGTATTTTTTTGAATTTTTCATTGCCTGAGCGGCGCTTAACCGAATTTGCTCAGGGTAATGCGAGGGCCATGAGCCAAATGCAGGCAAAAAAACCGATACCCCAGACAACACTGCGAAGTTTATCGCTGTTGAGCCAGTAACAGACCAGATAGGCGACTCTGGCGCAAATGAACACCACGCAAAGGTTTTGAATCATGTTGGTATCGGCTTGCGACCAAAGCGCCAATAGCACGGCGCTGGCGAACAGTGGAAACGCTTCGATGGTGTTATTATGTGCGCCCAAGGCGCGCTTACCCAGCCCCGTCAGTATGGCTTGCTGGTCTCGAGGGTAGCGGTTATCGTAACCGCCTTTTTGTTTTGACATCTCAATAGCAACAGGGATTTTGCTGACCATAATCAGCAGTGCGGCGGCTATGAGTGAAGCGACGATAATGGTCATGCGGTCTCTCCTTCGAGAATAAGTAATAGTAATTCGGCGCTCAGTGCGGGTTGGGGGTGATCCTTAATTTCAACCGAGCAGGCAATCGTTAACAATGCACGGGTGGCGGATTTTTCGACTACATCGATCACCTTTGCATGTGCGCGGATATCGGCATTACAAGCGACGGGAGCCAAAAAGCGAACTTTGTTGCTACCGTAGTTGATGAGTGTTTTACCTTTCGTAATCGCCTCTAGCGCAGGTAATACGAGAGGCGTTGCGATTGAAAGTGTGAGTAAACCATGCGCGATGGTCGAACCAAAGGCCGTGTTCGCAGCGCGCACCGGGTCGACATGAATGTACTGGTGGTCATCAGTAAGATCAGCAAACTGGTTGATGCGTTGCTGGTCTATCCTGATCCATTCACTGGGAGGAAGTTCCTTTTCCTTAATGTCCATAAGTGTGTCGATCATAAGCTCGCTACCTACTTATTATTTGATGCAGGCAGTACGCTGGCACTGCCTGCTAATCGGGCTTGAGCTTATGCGACTTCAAACAAACCGGCTGCGCCCATGCCGCCACCGACGCACATCGATACAACGACATATTTAACGCCGCGTCGCTTGCCTTCGATCAGGGCGTGAGCGACAGTACGTGCGCCTGTCATACCATAAGGGTGGCCGATGGAAATAGCACCGCCATTAACGTTGTAGATTTCAGGGTCGATACCAAGATGATCCCGGCAATACAAACATTGCACAGCAAAGGCCTCGTTTAATTCCCACAGCCCGATATCGTTAATGGACAAACCGTGTTGCTTCAATAATTTTGGGATGGCATAAATTGGCCCGACGCCCATTTCTTCGGGAGCGTTACCTGCGACCGTCATGCCGCGATAGATGCCCAAGGGTTGCAGTCCGCGTTTCTCGGCCAGGGAGCGTTCCATCACGACGCAGGCGGAGGCACCATCCGAAAGCTGGCTGGCATTGCCTGCGGTAATTACTCCACCGTCTACTACCGGCTTGAGCGCTTGCAGGCTTTCGAGTGTTGTTGACGGGCGGTTGCCCTCGTCTTTATTCAAGGTGACTTCTTCATAAGTCACTTCTTTGGTTTCTTTATTGAAGTTGGCCTTGGTTGTCGTCAGTGGCACAATTTCATCGTCGAACTTGCCTGCTGCCTGTGCTTCAGCGGTTCTTTGCTGGGAGGAAAGCGCATATTCGTCTTGTGCTTCGCGACTTACGCCATACACCTTGGCTACATGTTCGGCGGTCATCAGCATTGGCATGTAGGCGTGTTTCGCGTTAGCTGTCACCGTTGGGTCCATGGATTTAGCAATCCATTCAAAATAGTTCTTCTGGATTTCAGAAATGTTGTCCTGTCCACCCGCTACTACCACATCCATGCCATCGACGATAATCTGCTTGGCGGCGGTAGAGATCGCCATTAGGCCAGATGAGCACTGCCGATCGATGGTTTGCCCTGAAGCGGTCACGGGCAAACCGCCTGCTAAAGCGGCCATGCGGCCGATATTCATGCCAGCGCTGCCCGCCGTTAATACGGTGCCGATGATGACGTCTTCTACTTCGGCGCCGTCTACACCCGCTCTGTCCACTGCATGCTTAATTGCGTGGCCCATCATTGTTGGCGATTTAGTGTTGTTGAACGCACCTTTAAAGGCTCGGCCGATCGGGGTTCTCGCGGTAGAAACGATGACTGCTTCTTTCATTTCTGCTTCCTCATAGTTTACCGGGTCAACACCGTGACCCGCAGGGTTTGAATGCTCTTGGTAACGCGCACTTGGCCGAATTAATATGGCAGGCGCGAGGCCTTTCGTCTATGCATATTTGGGGTTGATGTACTCGCCAAAGGTCTTGCCTTCTGCGGCGAGTTGCTTCAGTAACGGAGCCGGAGTAAACCATTTTTCACCGTATTCGCCAAGTTGGGAGCGGTGTTTTTCGATCGCAGCGAGTATGTTTTGCAGGCCAATTTCGTCGGCGAAATGCATGGGCCCGCCTCGCCAAGCCGGAAAACCATAGCCATTGACCCAGATGAGATCGCAGTCTGAAGCCCGGTAGGAAATGCCTTCCTCCAGAATATACGCGCCCTCATTGATCAACATATAAATCGTGCGTTCGATTATTTCTTGTGCGCTTATTTCCCGTTGGGCTATGCCGAGCGCCGCTGCTGTATCGCGAGCAAGGTCGATTACCTCAGGGTCTTCAATCTGCTTTCTGCCATCGTAGATGTAGTTTCCGCGTCCGGTTTTCTGACCATAGCGCCCAAGTTCATAAAGCTTGTCCTGCACAATCTGGTAGCTTGGTTCGTGTGCGATTTCTTCGCGTCGAGATTCGCGTACCAGATAGCCAACATCGATCCCCGCGAGGTCCGACATAGCGAGAGGGCCCATTGCCATGCCAAATTCGGTGATTGCCTTATCGATTTGCGTGGGGCTCGCGCCTTCGAGCAGTAAACGTGAGGCTTCTCGGCCGTAGGGCTCGAGCATGCGATTCCCTACGAAACCAAAGCATACGCCTACGACTGCTGGCACCTTGCCGATTGATTTGGCCATTTTGAGTGCGCTGACCACGACCTCGTCGGCGGTTTTTTCGGCGCGCACAATCTCGAGTAGACGCATTACGTTCGCCGGGCTAAAAAAGTGCAGCCCGATCACATCTTCAGGGCGACCGGTTGCCGCAGCTATTTCGTTAACATTCAGGGTCGAGGTGTTTGTAGCGAGAATGCAGCCGGGTTTGCAGTTGGCGTCGAGTGCCGAAAAGACCTTTTTCTTAACGTCCATATTTTCGAATACTGCCTCGATAACCAAATCAGCCTGACCCAGGTCGTCATAACTCGTGCTAGGCGTGAGCAAGGCCATGCAGCACTCTACGTCGTCAGTTGACATACGCCCCTTTTGTGCGCTGATTTCATAATTACGACGGATAACATTGATACCTCGTTCGAGTGCTTCAGCACTGAGGTCGAGTAAGGTAGTCGGAATTCCCGAATTGATAAAGTTCATCGCGATGCCGCCGCCCATCGTGCCTGAACCGATTACCGCAACCGACTTAATGCTTCGTGGCTCTACCGAGGCCTTGATTCCGGGTATTTTAGTCGCACTGCGCTCGGCGAAAAACAAGTGCTGCTGGGCGCGTGCCTGTGGTGTATCCATGCAGGCTTTGAATAATTCGGCTTCTTTGGCCAAACCGGCTTCCAGCGTGAGGCTGCATGCAGCCTCTACCGCTTTGATGCATTGCTCGGGTGCAAAGAAACCGCGAGTCTTCCGCGCAATTGAGGCGCGGAAGTCATCGAACATGCCAGCGCTAAAACTGTTCGGCTCGACGCGTATTTCAGCACAGCTCTTCAGTACTGCGCCATCAGATACGAGTTGTTCGGTGTACGCTTGGACAGTGTCATCAAATGCTTGTTCTTGCTCAGGAATAAAGTCAATGAGCCCGCACCCACGCAGGGCAGTAACCGGTTTGGGCTTGCCCGATACGATCATTTCCAGAGCAAGCTGTGGATTTGCCAGACGGGGTAAGCGCTGGGTGCCGCCCGCGCCCGGAATCAGACCAAGATGTACTTCAGGCAAACCTAATCTGGCTTTAGAGTGGGCAACACGGTAGTCGCAGGCCAGTGCTAACTCACAGCCTCCACCCAAGGCCATACCGTTAATTGCGGCTACAACCGGCTTGGTAGAAGCTTCTATTTTGTTGCACAGGTCGGGCAGGCTGGGCGAAGCAAACGCCTTGGGTGAGCCAAACTCCGATATATCGGCTCCGCCACAAAACAGCGCTTGTTTTGAACTGATGACGATAGCCGCAACACGTTCATCAGCCAGGGCCTGTGAAAATGCTTCATCAATGGCGGTTCGCATCGCCACGCCCAAGCTGTTAACTGGCGCCTGGTTGAGCGTCAGTACTGCGATATGGCCGTGTAAGGCGTACTCTAGAATGTCAGACATGTTTATGTGTCTCCATGTTTAATTGGGCAAAGAATAATTTGATTGTGCCTGGCGTGTTTATTCGCTTCTGGTTCAGTACTGCGTGGTTG
>JBFJVR010000087.1:0-8479 GCA_041624095.1 Oleiphilaceae bacterium | reverse complement strand
TGAGGGTCTTCGTTAAGTACAGAAATCTTTTTACCGCTGAAGTCTGCAACCGTATCGATTGAACGATCGTTAACGAAAGCAAACATTGAACCTACAGGCCAAGCTGCAACAGCTTCGTAAGGGCCATTGGTCATGATCTTGCCTGCTTTAGGGCTAGCCAAAGTAGCAAGAATTTTACCCAAACCTTCATCTGAGGTAATGCCGCCAATCGCATCTAGTGTTCCAGCAAAAGGAACAAACTGACGAGATAGAATTGCACTCAGGTGAGCGCCGTCGCAAACGCCTGCTTTAAAGTCGTTAGCGGCAACTTTTTCGTCGGTGTAAGCGATAAATTCAAGATCTAATCCCCAAGCGATTGCTTTTGGTTTCAAATCAGAATAAAAGGTCATAACAGGACCGTTCTTTCCGACGGGGTCCCAAGTACAGATAGTTTTCTTTTCCAGTGCAGCACTTAGCGTACTGAAAAGGACCAAGATAGTAGTGAGTAGTATTTTTTGTAGCGTCATTTTGACGATTCCCCGGTCTTTCCTAGTTTCAATGAGAGTCGCGGATTTTCCAAGAAAATCACTCTGATATCAAACTTAATTCGCATCTTTGCCAAACCGAGCAGCAAATAAACGATTTGTCATACAAGCTTAAGTTATAAGGCTTGACTAATAGTAGTGCCAGTGAAAGTTGATTTTCTTGGCAAACATCGGGTGACTGGTTATAGTTCACGGTCGCCTTTGCTGCGGTTTCGTGTGGTATTATTTAGCGTTAATTTGCACCGTCAGATTGTGCCAATGAGAATAAATAGGAGAGTGGTTGATGTCCGAGCAGAATAAGTTAGTCATATTTGATACTACGTTAAGGGATGGTGAACAAAGCCCTGGCGCGTCTATGACTAAAGCGGAGAAACTGCGGATTGCAAAGGCGCTCGAGAAAATGAAAGTTGATGTCATTGAGGCGGGGTTTGCAATCGCCAGTCCGGGCGATTTTGAAGCGGTCAAAGCGATAGCGGACTCAGTTAAAGATTCCCGTATCTGCAGTTTGTCGCGAGCGCTCGACAAAGACATCGACCGGGCAGCAGAGGCACTTAAAGGAGCAGCGGCTGCGCGTATCCATACCTTTATTGCGACCTCTCCTATCCACATGAAATACAAGCTCCAGATGGAGCCAGATGCCGTTATCGCGCAAGCTATACATGCCGTAAAACGAGCGCGTAATCATACCGATGATGTTGAGTTTTCGTGTGAGGATGCGGGGCGTTCGGAGATCGACTTCTTATGCAGAATTATTGAAGCCGCGATCGATGCGGGAGCCTCGACGATCAATATTCCCGATACCGTCGGGTACGCCATTCCGGAACAGTTTGGCGCCACAATAAAAACATTGATAGAGCGTATTCCTAACGCGGATAAGGCAATTTTCTCAGTGCATTGCCACAATGACCTTGGTTTGGCGGTTGCAAATTCGCTGGCAGCGGTTAGCAATGGCGCGCGTCAGGTTGAGTGCACTATTAATGGCTTGGGAGAGCGAGCGGGTAATGCCTCGCTCGAAGAAATTGTCATGGCGGTCAAAACACGTTCCGACTTGTTTGACGTCTATACCGGTCTGGATACCACACAAATAGTGCCCTGTTCGCGCTTGGTGTCGACCATTACCGGGTTTCCTGTTCAACCAAACAAGGCGATTGTGGGCGCCAACGCCTTTGCTCATGAGTCGGGCATTCATCAGGATGGGGTGCTAAAGCATCGCGAAACCTATGAGATCATGAAGGCGCAAGACGTTGGTTGGCATACTAACAGTCTGGTGCTAGGGAAGCACTCGGGCCGAAATGCCTTCCGTACCCGCATCGAAGAGTTGGGTATTACGCTGGAGTCCGAGACTGAATTAAATGCAGTATTTGCCGCGTTCAAAGATCTTGCGGATAAAAAACACGAAATATTTGATGAAGATCTCCATGCTCTGGTAACCAACTCAGCGATTCTCGGGCAGAAAGAGGTTTACGAGCTCGTTTGTATGTCGGTGTGTTCCGAAACAGGTGTGATCCCCAAAGCAAAAGTGACCTTGCTGGTCGACGGGAAAGAACAAACGGCAGAAGCAAGTGGTGGAGGTCCTGTTGATGCTACCTTCAAAGCAATCGAGCAGATAGTGTCTTCTGGAGTAAACCTGCAACTGTATTCCGTTAATGCCATTACGAGTGGAACGGACTCGCAGGGCGAAGTGACTGTGCGTGTGGAGCGAGGCGGCCGAATCGTAAATGGCTTGGGTGCCGATACGGATATCGTTATCGCTTCGGCAAAAGCGTATTTACATGCATTGAATCTGATGGTTGCCAAACCTGATCGCCAGCACCCACAAGGTGACGTGTGAGCTCCAGCGTCTCGGTTATTTCTGTTGAAGGCAGGCAGGAATCGCTTGCTGCAATGGGCTTGACCCAATGGTACGCGCGTAAGCGTCTTCCCGGTGCACGGCCTTCACCTGCGTTCAAAAGCGCTAAACGACCTTCTTCAGCCTCCTCGCCGGAGAGTATTCAGGCAAAGCCAGCGGGCTTGTCTGAGGTTAAGCGACTAGTGACTCAGGCCCCTCCTGAGGGCGAAAAAACGGTCGCGCTTAAACAAGCGAAAAACACGATTGCGATCAACACCCCTGAAAAAGAGGTGGTTGCGGAAGTGTCCATGCCTTCCGGAATCGCTGCGTCAACGCCATCGTTGGTAGAAGAGACCTTCGTCTTACGTTTGTTTCGTGCAGGTAAATTCTGGGTTAGCAGCGAAACGAGTGTTAGTTCCAGTTTAAGTAGAGAGCAGGCGCTGCTTACGAATATTCTCTCCGCTTTGGGCAGTAATGCTCCGGTAGAATATGTGAAAGCGCTGTCGTGGCCGGTGTTTGATGGTCGATTTATGCTGCAAGACCAAGCGGGTTTTACCGAAGAAGTGATAACGAGATGGTTGCACGGCTTAGTGTCAGCAAGTGCGTCAGAACGTTACCATTTTCTGCATTTCGGTGGAGCAAGGGCGGACCTGATTGATACGGTGCTGAAACACTCGGCCAGTGAGAGTAAGTTTGAACCGCTTATAAGGCTTTCTTGTTCGTTAGATGAAATGCTAGCGATGCCGACAAAAAAATCGTTAATCTGGTCAGAATTAAAACAGTATCGCGCGGTGCTCGGCTTTTAATTTAATGGGGCATACATGTCGGTAAAAGAAGTATTGCCATCGTATAGGGAGATGATGGTTTCGGATCTGGATCGTGTTCTGGAAGTAGAACAAGCCGCTTACGATATTCCCTGGTCGCGAGGGGTCTTCGAAGACTGTGTCTCGGGGCGTAATGAGTGTTGGGTGTTGGAGCACGAAGGTGCCTTATTGGGGCACGCGATTATTTCCAATGTGCTCGACGAAACCCATCTGCTTAATCTTTGTGTTCACCCGGCATACGGTCGCAGAGGGCTGGGGCGATCATTCTTGAAGTTTTTGATTACCCGAGCCACCGCACGCAAATCCTCCTCTTTCTATTTGGAAGTGCGCGTATCGAATACGGCTGCGATTCAACTGTATTTTTCTGAAGGCTTCAATGAAGTAGGCATACGGCCAGCCTACTACCCCGCTAAAAATGGCAGAGAAGATGCCATGTTGATGACTCTGGAATTACGCGTTGATCAATACGTTTAACGCCTCGGGTCTTATAATGCGTCGCAATGATTCCATCTCGGTGACAAACTGGTTGGTAACAGGTTAACTTCATCGTCTATCTCCGAAGTAGCGCTATCACCCAGGAAAGTGCTAGCAGGTATTTTGGTTCCGAGAACTTGGTGGTAATTGCCAAGACTTACCTGTATCTCCTTTTTATCTTCAACAGTCGCTTTTTCAAAATTACCCTGCTTATCCAGCCAGTCCCACCGAGCAAGAGGATGCCCACGAAACGGCATCACTGGGATTGATGATAGGTCTAGATGGCTGGTCAGGCATTTCATGTTCCTAAGTACTTGTTTTTGATCAAATAGCATGGAGAAGCTTTACGCTTGCTGATCTATTGGCGCTTTGCGCTAGTGGTAATGCTAAAAAGCAGTGCTGTTATGGTCTTAGGTCAGGTGGTTACTGATTGATGGAAAGATGCTGGCAGTGCAGAAGCACGGCTGCTCTAAATGGCTTTATAAGTTTTCGCTGCGCTTGGCTTAAAGAAGCTGACGGCGGGAACACTGGTCGTGTTCACTTACTTTCTGGTTTTATTTCCGCTTTTGGGTAGACGTAAAAATATCACATAACTTGGCTCCATCAAGACATCACACAAAGCCACTACACCTTATTGATGAGTGCTATACAGTTAGCCCAGAACAAGACTTAGTTCCTGTGTGTCCCAACTGCCATGCAATGCTTCATCGAACCAGTCCACCAATGTCTATTGAAGATCTTAGAGCGTTAATGCATGAGTGTAAGCCTTAGCGGATTTTGAGTTTAAACTATCCTTTATTTAGGTACTTTAAGTACCTAAATAAATAAAAATATAAACCTAAGGATTGATCTGGTTTAAAAAGTGGGTTAGGTTGGTACTATGAGTACCGAAAACGAGTCAAAATTAAACTATTTGCTTAGCGCTCAGCCATTGGGTGTCGTGCTATCTTCGGCATGGCTTGCTGATCAGGGTTACAGCCTTGATTTGCAGAAGCGTTATAGGCGAAGCAAATGGTTTGATTCTATCGGTACAGGAGCGCTGATACGCCATGGCGACCAGGTGGACTACCTAGGGGGTATCTATGCCTTGCAAAGCCAATTAGGTCTATCTGTGCATCCAGCCGCTAAAACTGCGCTAACCATGCAGGGCAAAGCGCATTATTTGGAGTTGGCGACTAAATCAGTCCAGCTCTTTGGTGGCAAGGATGACAGTTTGCCCCTTTGGTTTAAAAAGCGGGATTGGGGTGTCAGTGTGGATTGTAAACTGACATCGTTTCTACAGCCGGAACTTGGCTTAGTAGAAATAGAGCATAAGGGCTTTAAGGTAAAGGTATCCAGCCCCGCACGAGCAGTCATGGAGTGCTTGTATTTAGCGCCTAAATCTCAGCCGCTTTTGGAAGTGTTTGAGTTGATGGAAGGGCTGAACAATCTAAGGCCAGCCAGTGTTCAAAAATTGCTGGAAGGTTGTTCTTCGGTGAAAGTAAAGCGCCTGTTTTTGTATTTGGCTGATAAGGCAGGCCATGACTGGCTTAGCTATATCAACCTCGATAAGGTTAATCTGGGCTCAGGGAAACGCGCCATCGTGAATGACGGTGTTTACGTCTCGAAGTATCAAATAACGGTGCCAAAGGAGTTGGAGGCTGTTCATGAATGAAGCATATAAAAAGCAGGTCGGGCTTCTTTTAAGCGTGTTGCCCGAAGTCGCCAAAGAGGAGTGTTTTGCCATGCATGGTGGCACGGCTATTAACCTCTTTGTGCGGGATATGCCGCGTTTATCGGTAGACATCGACTTAACCTATGTCGAGATAGCTGAACGGAATGAAACGCTTGAAGGCATTAACGCGGGGCTGATCCGTATAAAAGAGCGTATCGAGGCCTTGCGGCCATCGATACGGGTTCAGCATAAAGATAAAGTTTGTAAGCTACAAATCGATGAGCACGGAGTGCTTATAAAGATTGAAGTGAACATGGTAGGGCGGGGCTTGCTGGGCGAGCCCAACAAAGTACCCCTTTGTGAGGCTGCCCAAGAGCAGTTCGATGCTTTTTGCGTCATGCCGTTAGTGCCGTTGGCACAGCTATATGGCGGTAAATTATGTGCTGCTTTAGATAGGCAGCACCCAAGAGATTTATTTGATGTAAAGCTCTTTTTTGAAAATGAAGGCTTTACGGACGAGATCAAGCTAGGGTTTATTCTAGGGATGGTGAGTAGTAATCGCCCGACCCATGAAATGCTTGATCCACATTTACTGGATCAGCACACGGCTTTTGAAAGTCAGTTTCAGGGCATGAGCGAGGTCGAGTTTAGTTACGATGATTATGAGGCCATAAGGCTTCAGCTTATCGATACTGTAAAAGCCAGTTTGAGCGGTGAAGATAAAGCCTTTTTGTTGAGCTTGAATCGTCTAGTGCCAGACTGGTCGATTTACGACTATCAGAGCTTTCCATCGGTGAAGTGGAAGCTTCTGAACTTGGAGAAATTCAAGAAGGACAGTCCAGAGGCTTATGAGCAGCAGTTAAGGCAGCTGGAAAGTATTCTGGAGCAGTAATTTATAGAGTCCAGTCATTTTGCTAACATGGCGCTAAAATTTATCAATGCTTTGATGGGAGGTTGGGCTGGCTGAGCGTCGCCGAACTGCTTGGCTTTCATTAGTCGCTATGCATCGAGCTTAGAGTTAACTTTAATTTTGTACGCCCTCTACCTACAAGACAGCGGCAAAACAGGAATTTAGATACATGGCAAACGCCGATTTTCTTAATGAAATCAACAAGCGAAGAACTTTCGCTATCATCTCGCACCCTGACGCGGGTAAAACAACCATCACCGAGAAGGTGTTACTGTTCGGGGAGGCGATCCAAAAAGCGGGGACGGTCAAAGGCAAGAAAAGCGGCCAGCATGCGAAGTCTGACTGGATGGAGATGGAAAAAGAGCGGGGAATTTCTGTTACCACCTCGGTAATGCAGTTTCCGTTCAATGATTGTCTGGTTAATCTACTTGATACGCCTGGCCACGAGGATTTCTCGGAGGATACCTATCGTACCTTGACGGCGGTTGACTCCTGTTTGATGGTTATCGATTCAGCGAAGGGTGTAGAGGATCGAACCATTAAATTAATGGAGGTCACTCGGCTGCGAGACACGCCGATCGTGACGTTTATGAATAAGTTGGATCGGGATATTCGTGACCCCATCGAGCTGATGGATGAAGTCGAAGACGTATTAAAGATAGCCTGTGCGCCTATCACATGGCCAATCGGTGCAGGTAAGGAATTCAAAGGGGTGTATCACCTCTATCGTAATGAAACGGTGCTATACCAAACGGGGCAGGGGCACCGTATTCAAGAGTCACGCGTCATTCCGGGTTTGGATAATCCAGAGCTTGATGAGGTTCTGGGAGCGTACGCACAAGAATTACGAGATGAAATTGACCTTGTTAAAGGTGCATCGCACGAGTTCGATCTTGAGTTATTTTTAGCGGGCGAGTTAACGCCTGTGTTTTTCGGTACAGCGCTAGGAAATTTTGGTGTGGATCATGTTTTGGATGGCCTTACCGAATGGGCGCCCGGGCCGCAGTCTCATGCGACTGACCTCAGGGAGGTTGAAGCAGTAGAAGAGAAATTCACCGGTTTTGTCTTCAAGATTCAGGCGAATATGGACCCGCAGCATCGCGATAGGATCGCTTTTATGCGGATCTGCTCGGGCCAATACCAGAAAGGCATGAAATTAAAGCATGTGCGTTCTGGTAAAGACGTGCGGATTTCTGACGCGGTTACATTTATGGCGGGTGATCGTTCGAATGCCGAAACCGCGTTTGCTGGCGACATTATTGGCCTGCATAACCACGGTACTATTCAGATTGGTGATACCTTTACCGAAGGTGAAGTGCTTAAGTTCACCGGTATCCCCAATTTTGCGCCAGAGTTGTTCCGGCGTATTCGCTTGAAAGACCCTTTGAAGGGGAAGCAGCTTAACAAGGGTTTGATACAGTTGTCTGAAGAAGGCGCTGTGCAGGTGTTCAGGCCATTGAACTCAAACGATTTAATTGTTGGTGCTGTCGGGGTTTTGCAGTTCGATGTCGTAGTGCATCGCCTAAAGAGTGAATATAAGGTCGACGCAATATACGAGCCGATTAGTGTTGCGACGGCTCGTTGGGTTAGTTGTGACGACAACCAAAAGCATGAGGCGTTCAAGAAAAAGTGTTTTGATAATTTGGCCTTGGATGGCGGCGATAACCTTACTTATATTGCACCGACGATGGTTAATTTGCAGCTCGCAGTGGAGCGCTACCCCGATGTCTCATTCCATAAAACCCGAGAGCACTAAGCTAAGCGATGGCAAATTCACCCAGTCGCTGAAGTTTGCGGATACGCACTGTCATTTTGATTTTGCTGAGTTTGATGGTTTGCGGGATGCTTTGATGGCGCAGTGCCTTGCTAGTGGGGTGTCCTTGCTGGTTATGCCTTCTGTGCAGCGGTCTCGTTGGCAGAAGGTGCTGGAATTGACGGCGGCTTATCCAGCGCTCTATGGGGCGCTCGGCCTGCACCCCTATTTTACTGCCGAGCATCAAGATGCGGATGTGGCGATGCTCGATGAGCTTTTGGCTGAAAAACCCGGCAAGGTTTGCGCCTTGGGGGAAATAGGCTTGGACGCCACCGTTAATAACCTTGAGCGTCAAGAGCAGCTGTTCAATGCACAGTTACATCTTGCGCGAAAGCATGACTTCCCGGTGATTGTACACTCCAGAAAGACGCATTCGCGGGTCGCAGGTCTATTGCGGCGTCATCGGGTGTCTAAGGGCGTGATACATGCGTTCTCGGGGAGTTATGAGGAGG
>JBFJVR010000086.1:0-8487 GCA_041624095.1 Oleiphilaceae bacterium | reverse complement strand
CCCGGAACAGCGCATACGCCATGCACGCGGGCAGAGCCTGCCAGATTGGTTGGCGATGCGTAGTGGCCGTTTTGAAGTGTTTCCCGATGGTGTTGCTTTCCCGGAGAGTCGGGAGCAGGTCGCAGAGCTGGTTGCTTACTGTTATGACAACGACGTCATTCTAATTCCCTATGGGGGCGGTACTAGCGTAGCCGGCCATATTAACCCTATCGCATCGCCGAAGCCTGTTTTGACGGTGTCGATGGCGCGTATGAACCGGCTTTTGGATCTCGATACCGATAGCCAGATAGCGACGTTTGGAGCTGGAACGCCTGGCCCGATGGTAGAGTCCCAGCTGCGGGCAAAAGGCTACACACTTGGGCACTTTCCACAGAGCTTTGAGCTTTCTACCGTTGGGGGGTGGGTCGCGAGCAGGTCAAGTGGTCAGCAGTCTTTACGTTATGGCCGGATTGAGCAGATGTTCGCAGGGGGTTCGATGGAAACACCTCGCGGGCGACTCGAAATTCCAACGATCCCTGCTTCGTCCGCAGGGCCGGATATCCGCGAAATAGTGATGGGTTCCGAAGGCCGAATGGGCATATTGTCGGAGGTGAAAGTACGCGTTACGCCCTTTGCTGAACAGGAAGATTTTTACGTCATATTTTTCCCTAGTTGGGATAAAGCCAAAGCAGCGGCGCAGAAGCTGGTGCAGTCAAAAGTTCAGCTTTCGATGTTGCGGCTCAGCAATGCGATTGAAACAGTTACCCAGCTAGCCCTGGCAGGGCACCCTGGGCAGATCGCCTTGTTAGAGAAATACCTTGCGTGGCGTGGCGCAGGAGAAGGCAAATGCATGATGACTTTGGGGCTTACCGGTAGTCCGCATCAGTGTCGCGCAGCACACAGTATGATGAAAAAACTGGTTGGGCCCTATGGTGGGGTGTATACGGGGCGTTATTTGGGTAAAAAATGGGCAGAAAAGCGCTTTATGATGCCTTACCTGCGCGAGGCACTCTGGGAGAAAGGCTATGTCGTGGATACGCTCGAAACTGCAACCGATTGGAATAATGTTGACCCGCTCTTGAATGCGATGGAGAACAGTCTTCGCGAAGGCTTGGCGGATGAGCAGGAAAAAGTGCATGTGTTTACCCACTTGTCGCACTTTTATGGCCAAGGTTCAAGTATTTACACCACCTACGTATTTAGGGCAGCCAGCTCCTATGAAGAGACGCTGGCCAGATGGAAGAAACTGAAACACAGTACCTCAGAAGTCATCGTAAACAATGGCGGTACGATCAGTCATCAGCATGGTGTAGGTAAAGATCACGCGCCTTATTTAAGTGTCGAGAAAGGCGAGCTGGGTATGCACATGCTAAAAACCCTCTGTTCGAGTATGGATGAGAAAGGCTTGCTGAACCCCGGTACCTTGTTGGTTGATCAGGAGTAGCGGGAGCTAAAATGACAGACTGTATCCCAAAGCAATGGTCGCCCGATTGGCGGGAGCAAATGTTGACAGAGCTTCGCGGCGACTCTGCACCATGGGACCTGATTATAGTGGGCGGTGGAATCACCGGCGCGGGGATTTATCGCGAAGCCTCAAGGCTTAAGCTGAGAGTACTATTGATAGAGCAGCAGGACTTTGCTTGGGGCACGTCTTCACGCTCATCCAAGATGGTTCATGGTGGCTTGCGCTATCTTGGCTCCGGTCAGTTCAAGCTTGCGCGGGATTCAGTGAGAGAGCGACAAAGGCTGCTGCAGAGCATGCCGGGCTTGGTAGATCCTTTGCCATTCATGATGGGGCACTATAAAGGCGGGTTTCCCGGCCCGTGGTTGTTCGACAAGGTGCTGGCAGTCTATGACTTTCTTGCTGGCAAGCGCTATCGGCAGTTCATTTCGCATGGCTTAAGAGATTTTTGGTTGCCGGGACTGAAGGCCGATGGCTTGCGTGGGGCAACGCGGTTTATGGATGCGGTGACAGATGATGCCCGTTTGGTTATGCGGGTACTGCACGAGGGTAATGAAGCGGGTGGCCTGGCAATCAATTATCTTAAGGCGGTGGATACGCTGCGTGATGGGGAGTCTGTTGCTGGTGTAGTAGTGAGCGACCAGTTGGGCGATTCGCGTTTTGAACTCAGAGCCAAGGCAGTGATTAATGCGAGTGGTGCCTGGAGCGATGAATTACGCGCAACCTTGGGCAAAAATAAGCAGATCCGGCCCTTGCGAGGGAGTCATTTGGTGGTGCCGTTCTGGCGTATGCCTGTCGCGTATTCCGTTAGCTTTTTTCATCCGAAAGATAAGCGCCCGGTTTTCGTTTTCCCTTGGGAAGGGGTGACGGTTATTGGAACTACCGACTTGGATCATCACGAGGATATGTCCAAAGAAGCAGGTATTACACCTGACGAGGTCGAATATTTGCTGCACGCCGCGAATGCACAATTCCCTGATATCAAGCTACAGAAAAAAGACATTCGTTCAACCTGGTCGGGGGTCAGGCCGGTGGTGAGTAAAAGCATGCAGGGTGTTAAAGCAGGGGCAACGCATGACCCATCGGACGAGAAGCGTGAACATGCAATTTGGGACGACAATGGCTTGATCAGTGTGGCGGGTGGCAAGCTGACGACCTTTAGTTTGATTGCGCAAGAAGTTTTGGAGCAGGCCTGTACGTACCTGAACGGAGAAAACATATGTGCTAAAGGTGGCGCTTCGCAAGGCACAAGCGCCGCATCAGCGACGCAAGATATGCACGGAATATCGGCAGCGCAGAGGAGGCTCTCCGGCCGCTACGGTAAGTATGCACGTGCAGTCGCCAGCCCGGATTCTGCTGCGGTATCTGAGTTATTGGTACAGCATGGTTTGGATAAAAACGCACGCGTCGCCCATACCGATACACAGTGGAGTGAACTGATATGGGCGTGTACCGCAGAATCCGTTGTGCATTTGGATGACCTGTTGCTGCGTCGCACACGCTTAGGTTTGTTACTCGACAAGGGAGGGATTAGCTGTCTGCCTGTCGTTAAAACGATTTGCCAGCGCATCTTGGGTTGGAGCGACCAAACGTGGCAGCAGGAAGTCGAACGTTACCAGCGGATCGTTGCTGAGCATTACTCTTTGCCCGGCAAGGTGCCTAAGCAGGTCAATAGCAAAGTACACGAGCGCGCGGGTGAACATGTCTAATACGAATCAGCAGTATATTCTTGCCATCGATAACGGCACCCAAAGTGTCAGAGCACTCTTATTCGACACGAAGGGTAACTTGATCGGGAAGGGTAGGCAGGAGTTGGAGCCGTACTTTTCAGCACAGCCAGGTTGGGCGGAGCAGCACGCCGACTACTACTGGCAAGCACTGGCTAAGGCCTGCGAACAGTTGTGGGCAAGCGTTGAGATCGATAAATCGGATATTGTCGCGGCCACGGTAACAACGCAGCGCGGCACCGTGATAAATCTTGATGCGCAGGGGGAGCCCTTGCGCCCGGCCATTGTTTGGCTTGATCAGCGTCATGCAGAGCTTGATGGTGATGTACCCGGGATGTGGAAGTGGCTGTTCAAACTTGCCGGGGTAGAGGATGTAGTGCAACGCTTTCGCGAAAAGTCGCAAGCGCTGTGGATAGCGCAGAACCAACCTGACGTTTGGGCGAAAACGAAAAAGTATGTGCTGCTTTCGGGGTATTTGACTTATAAATTGACCGGAGAGTTTAAGGACTCCGTGGGTTGCCAGGTTGGTTATATCCCCTTTGATTACAAAAAACTTTGCTGGGCAAAGGAGTCTGACTGGCGCTTTCAAATAACGCCGGGTTTATCCACAGATATGTTGCCTGAGCTGGTTCAGCCGGGGGAGCTGCTCGGTGTGATGACAGCTGAGGCTGCAATGCATACAGGGCTGCCTGAAGGCTTGCCACTAGTAGCGGCTGCCTCCGACAAAGCCTGTGAAATATTGGGCTCTGGTGGAAAAAGTCCAGAGGTCGCCTGTATGAGTTATGGTACAACGGCGACGATTAATACAACCAGTAAACGGCATGTTGAGCCGATTAAGTACATGCCGGCTTATCCCTCCGCGATTCCCAGGCGCTTCTGTTCTGAAATCATGATTTATCGTGGCTTTTGGATGGTGAGCTGGTTTAAAAAAGAATTTGGCTTGCGCGAGCAGCATATTGCTGAAGAGCGAGGTATTGAGCCTGAGGTCTTGTTCGATGAGTTGGTGGAGTCGGTACCTGCTGGCTCAATGGGTTTGCTGTTACAGCCTTATTGGACGCCTGGCGTGAGAGATCCCGGCCCTGAAGCAAAAGGGAGCATCATAGGTTTTGGTGATGTGCATACGCGGGCTCATATCTATCGGGCCATTCTTGAAGGGCTGGCTTACGGTTTGAGGGAAGGGAAAGAAAGGCTTGAAAAACGCAATGGTGTAAAGATAAAGCGTTTGCGCGTTGCAGGTGGAGGTTCTCAAAGTGATGCTGCAATGCAGCTTACCGCCGATATTTTTGGCTTGCCAGCCGAGCGACCCCATACTTATGAGACCTCAGGATTGGGGGCGGCGATTGATGCAGCGGTGGGAATGGGTATTTACGCCTCTTTCGACGAAGCCTTGGAAAATATGACACGAGTGGGTACGGTATTTGAGCCCGACCCGGCTCGGGTAAAGCTATATAACAGGCTATATAAAGAGGTGTACTTGAGCATGTATCAGCAGTTGCAGCCACTATACAAAAAGATCAGGCAGATAACCGGCTATCCTAAATAAAGCACCGTAGAGTGTTGCGCACGGCAAAAACGGGAGGCAAAAAAAACGGCTACCGCTTTCGCTGGTAGCCGTGAATACTCTAAACAACACATGAAGGATCACACAATAAAACTGGTTGGATTTGAATCACCCGAAAAAACAGCGGAGGTACAACTTAACCCTCCGCTAACGGGGGATACTACTCAAATCCACGAAAATAAGTTTATGTCGGTATAACCAGAAATAATATCGCTTTAGCGTTAAATGCTGTTTGATTATGTAGCGCCAATGTTGCGCAATGTAGTTGCTGCAAAAATATGTAAATAACTGGTTGAAAAGTAGACAAAAAATGAGTGCTGGAGAAGTTTGAAGACGCTCGAAGCTTGAAGCGCAAGACTGAAAACCAAAAAACCAAAAAACCAAAAAACCAAAAAACCAAAAAACCAAAAAACCAAAGCTGGTTTTACCCGCGTAGGCGGGTATCTAAGGGCGGTATATAGTAAGCGTATTATGGAGATGGATCCCGAGACTCGCCTTCGGCTCTCCCGGGATCACGGCGAGGGGCTCTTGCTGATCTAGCCTCTTGCCACAGTAAGCTGCCCCCGAATTAGCTTAACCTGCTTGGCTGGCCTCTGCTTTCCAGCGTGAGATAGGGAGAGTATCGGTTTCTGAGGCATGCTTTACGAGATCCAGACAGGCTTGCTCTACGTCAAACACTGAGGGAGCGGGAGCTACATCGTCAATGGTGCACACGGCGGTTGCTGTGTTGATGGAGATATAGCCCGAAGAGGTGCGGAAGGATTTATGATTCAAGCCTTCCTGCACGCGTCGATAAGAATTCAAACTGCAATGGTCAACGTGCGAGAAGTGGGCGATCACAGCGTAACGCTGCTCCGATATGCGGCATAGTGTATCTAAAGGTCGAACTAGTGTTCTCAGGCGGCGGGTTAAGCCGACTGCCAGTTCTTCGCAAGTTAGGTGATTGTACTGGTTTTTCAGGCTGTTCCAGTTCTTGATGTCGAGCAACATATAGCTGGTGGCTCCACCGCGGGCTTCGGTATGCTTGAGCAGTTTGCCTAAGGCTTCGCTGGCATAGCGCGCATTACCCACACCTGTTTCAAGGTCGATCACATTTTTATTTTCGAGGTGACGATTGTTTTCGAGCAGTAACTGGTTGGCAATGAGCATTGCGTTTTGTCGGTCAGACATGCGATCCGCGGCATAGACTCGCGGCAGCAACTGCTTTGACATGTCGGACTTGAAAATAAAATCATCAACGCCTTTGTCAAAGGCTTCAGTCAAGGCTTTGGGGCTTTCTTTCGCGGTAAGCACGATAATATAAGTAAAGTGGTTGCACAGCTCATCCATTTGACGAACGCGTTGCGACAGCTCAAGTCCGTCCATTTCTGGCATCAGCCAGTCGGCAATCAACAGGCTGGCTTTACGCTGTTCCAGCATGGTGAGGGCGGTGTGAGCATCGTTTGCAATACGAATATCCCTATAGCCTGCATTTGAAAGTGTTTTGGCTATGATCGTGCTGCTGAATTTGGCATCGTCAACAACGACGATTGAAAGGTCTAAATTGGGCATGAGCGATAGTGTTCCTTTGTCCGAAAAATGTGCCCTGACACCTTGCGTGAATCCTGAAGGGGATTCTGGCTTGGAAAAAGCCATTTGCGCAAAAAAACAGTGCGATGTTTCAGGGCCTTGGAAAGCCAAAGTATGCAAGGGAAAAAATGCATGGACTTGTCAAAGGCAATCCTAGTTATAATAGGCCAACTTAATATTCAACGATCGAGGAGTATAACATGCCATCTTTCGATACGGTCTCTGAAGTTGACATGCATGAGGTCACAAACGCAATTGATCAAGCAAAACGTGAACTAGGTAACCGTTGGGATTTTAAAAACGTCGTTACGGACATTACTTTTGATAAAACAAAAGTGACATTTTCGGCAGAACAGGAATTTCAGCTGGATCAAATGATTGAAATTTTGCAGATGGCGTTTTCCAAGCGAGGGCTCGATGTGCGAGCGCTGGCAGAAGCGGGTGATGCCAAAGCGGGCAAGCTGGTTAAGCGCAGTTATGATGTAAAGCAGGGCATAGATCAGGACACCGCTCGCAAACTGGTAAAACTTGTGAAGGAGTCGAAAATAAAGGTTCAGGCAGCTATCCAGGGTGATAAGGTGCGCATAACCGGTAAGAAGCGGGATGACCTGCAACAAGTGATGCAGCTCTTCAAAGCAGAAGACCTGCCATTACCACTTCAATTCAATAACTTCAGGGACTAAACGCAATTTCACTCGAGCCTCTACCTACGCCAAGCCGCTTCGACAGTATTGCCGATGCCATTAAGGTATATCGCCGTCCTCAAGTGCTGGCTATGCTGTTTCTTGGTTTTTCGGCGGGCTTACCGTTTTTGCTGGTGTTTTCTACCTTGACGGCCTGGTTGACCGAAGCGGGGGTGACTCGCACCACTATCGGCTTTTTTAGCTGGATAGGTATTACCTATTCGATCAAGGTGTTTTGGGCGCCAGTGGTTGATCAGGTTCGGCTCCCGCTGCTGGGGCGTTTGCTTGGTCAGCGCCGTAGCTGGATGTTGTTGGCACAAGTGGGTGTGGCGGTGGGCCTGCTGTTGATGTCGGCTGTCGACCCGGCGACAGAGCTGCAACTGCTGGCGGTTTGCGGCTTGTTGGTTGCATTTTCGT
The DNA here is from genome assembly GCA_041624095.1 of Oleiphilaceae bacterium. GTDB lineage: Bacteria > Pseudomonadota > Gammaproteobacteria > Pseudomonadales > Oleiphilaceae > PZPK01. The sequence goes on along the minus strand of JBFJVR010000086.1, from coordinate 1,089 downwards.
CGGCCACTCAGGATATCAGTGTTGATGCGTTTCGAATTGAGGCCGCGGTCGATGATTTTCAGGCTGCGATGTCGGCAACCTATGTGTTTGGCTATCGCTTAGCCTTGTTAGTTGCCGGAGCTGGCGCACTTTACATTGCCGAGTTCAGCAGTTGGGAATGGTGTTATACGGTCATGGCAGGGCTGATGCTGGTTGGTGTTGTAACCGTTTTGTTGGTGCGTGAGCCCGCGCGCCTCAGGGCGAGTGACGATGGCGGGTTGGAAGAAAAAGTAGAAGCTTTGTTAGAAGCGCCTGACGCCGAGACGCATCTTTGGGCGCGTTTGAGCGCCTGGTTTGTTAAGGCGGTGGTCGGGCCTTTCGTCGACTTTTTTCGTCGCAATGGCATGTTTGCACTGGTGATTCTGCTGTTAATCAGTGTGTATCGCATCAGCGATATTATGATGGGGGTCATGGCGAACCCATTCTATCTGGACATGGGTTTCTCTAAGGTCGAGATCGCCGATGTCACCAAAGTGTTCGGCTTTTTTATGGTGATTGCCGGTTCAGCGGTGGGCGGCGTATTGGTAGCCTATTACGGTAGTAAGCGCATTCTGTTGTTGGGTGCCGTTTTGGTTGCTGGCACCAATCTGCTCTTTGCATGGCTCGCGACCATGGGGCAGCCAAGCTTAAGCCTGTTGGCGCTGGTAGTGAGTGCCGATAACCTCAGTGGTGGCCTGGCGACCGTTGCATTTATTGCCTACCTGTCGGGGCTGACCAGTTCAAGTTATACAGCGACCCAATATGCTCTATTCAGTTCCTTAATGACTTTGCCGGGTAAATTCGCTGGGGGCTTCTCGGGTTGGATGGTGGATTTTGCCGGTTACCCCTGGTTCTTTGTGGTGGCCTCCTTAATGGGAATTCCCGCCATACTATTGTGCATTGTGTTGATGTTTGTGAAGCACGAGCCTAAAGATCAGGGCAGCAAAGAAGCCGCTACCCCCTTGGTTTAGCCCACCCAAAAATAATCACGTGAGGCAATTCTAGCGCCTCTAAAAGCCAGTCCTTCCTGTTTTAGCGTTTGTATCTGAATGCGGTATCTGGGGTCTTTTT
>JBFJVR010000085.1:0-8544 GCA_041624095.1 Oleiphilaceae bacterium | reverse complement strand
GCGCGGGCTTTGCGCTTGGCCTCTTTTTCGGCTTGCTCTCGCTCCAGCCGCTCCTGCCGGGCTTCGAATCGAATCCGTGCCTGATCCGATTTCATTTGATCTTGTTTATGTTGCCGAATTTCGCCTTTGGCGTGCCGATAATAGTGTACCAGGGGAATTGAACTCGGGCAGACATAAGAGCATGCACCGCACTCGATACAATCGAACAGATTGTGATGCTCGGCTTTGTCGTACTCTTGGGCTCGCGAGAACCAGTAAAGCTGCTGCGGGAGTAATTCCGCCGGGCAGGCATCGGCGCAGAGCCCGCACCTGATGCAGGCTTGTGCAGGCACATCGAGCGGCATTTCTGCAGTGGATGGAGCAAGAATGCAGTTGGTTGTTTTGACGACGGGCGTGTCGGCATTGTTGAGCGCAAAACCCATCATCGGGCCGCCCATAATGAGTCGTTCCGGGTGGCTTGGTTGGTAACCGAACTGTGCGATCAACCAGTCGATGGGGGTACCCAATAATACTTCGACGTTGCCAGCCTGGGCTATTTGCTCGCCGGTGAGCGTGGTAATGCGTGATATCAGCGGTTCGCCGTATCGCACTGCCCGGTACACCGCAACCGCTGTGCCTACGTTTTGGCACATCACGCCGATATCGGCTGGAATTTTACCGCTGGGGACTTCCTTACCCGTGAGTATTTTAATTAGTTGCTTTTCGCCGCCAGAGGGATACTTGGTAGGAATCACAACCACTTCAATCTGTGTTCCACTTACGGCTTGTTGCAATGCGGCAATGGCTTCGGGCTTGTTGTCTTCGATGCCGATCAGGCATTCGCCCGGCTGCAATACATAAGCCATAATCTCCATGCCTTTCACCACTTGCTCTGCACGCTCTCGCAGCAGGCGATCGTCGGCGGTGATGTAGGGTTCGCACTCGGCGGCGTTAAGTATCAGCGTGGCGACTTTGTCATGATGGGGGGGGTGCATTTTGATTGCAGTAGGAAAGCCTGCACCACCCATGCCTGCAATACCCGCATCGCGGATGCGCTGCTGAATTTCGTTGATCTCCAGTTGTTCGTAGTGCTCACAAGGCGAGAGCTCACACCATGTATCAAGGCCATCGGGCAGCAGTATGATGCACAGGTCGCTTAAGCCGGAAGGGTGGGCGATGGGGTGCTCACAAATTGCCTCTATCGTGCCCGAAGTCGGAGCATGTACGCCAACGCTGACAGCGCCCTGCGCCTCAGCGACCAGCTCGCCTTTTAGTACCTTCTGCCCAACGACAACAAGCGGTTTGGCTGGCTTACCAATATGCTGCTGCAACGGCAGATAAAGCTTGGGCGCTATCGGGGCCTGGACAATCCTGGTCTGATTCGAATCAGTTTTATGTTCGTCAGGGTGAATGCCGCCATGAAAGTCGAAAATCGTGCGCTTCGAACGGGCAATGATTTTGGCCTTAGGTGTGCTTGTCTCCCGCGCGATCGTCATGCTGCGTTGGCTCCCTTGTCATTGTCCTGTCTGGGCATTCTGTCGGTCGCGATAATGTTAGCACTCACTAGCTCGCTGTGGTGCGGCGCTGTCCAGCGCCAGCCAGCCAAACCGTGTTCGACTGGGACCATGTCAATACAGTCGACCGGACAGGGCTCTACGCACAAGTCACAGCCTGTGCATTCGGCCGCGATGACTGTGTGCATGTGCTTGGCAGCACCAAGAATGGCATCTACCGGGCATGCCTGAATACACTTGGTACATCCAATGCACTCGTCTTCACGAATCACCGCTACCTGTTTGGCTTTTTCTTCGCCATGTTCGGCATCCAAAGGCATGGGCTCAACATCCAGCAGGTCGGCCAAAGCCTGTATAGTAGCTTCACCACCCGGTGGGCATTTGTTAATCGGCTCGCCGTTGGCAATACCTTCGGCATAGGGGCGACATCCGGGGTGGCCACATTGGCCGCACTGGGTCTGTGGCAAGAGGCTGTCGATCTGTTCAACAATGGGGTTGCCCTCCACACGAAAACGAATCGCTGCAAAGCCAAGCAGGCCTCCAAAAATGGCTGCGAGTCCGAGTAGTGCGAGAATAGCGGTCGCAATAATGCTCATCTAGATACTCACCAAACCGGTAAAACCCATAAAGGCCAGCGACATCAAACCAGCGGTAATCATGCCAATTGCCGAGCCTTTGAAGGGGCTGGGTACATCAGCCACGGCGATGCGTTCGCGCATTGCTGAAAACAAAATCAATACCAGAGAAAAGCCAAGTGCGGCACCAAAACCATACATAATGGATTCAACAAAGCCATTTTCTTTTTTGATGTTCAGTAAGGCGACACCTAATACCGCGCAGTTAGTAGTAATCAGTGGCAGAAAGATACCCAGTACTCTGTAAAGAAGAGGGCTACTTTTACGCACCACCATTTCGGTAAACTGCACCACTACCGCAATAACGAGAATAAACGAAATGGTTTGCAGGTACTCCAAACCGAGGGGAATCAGCAAATAGGTGAAGACGATATAGCTACAGACAGACGATAAAGTAAGCACGAAGGTCGTCGCCAGCGACATCCCCATGGCGGTTTCGAGTTTGTTCGATACCCCCATGAAAGGGCACAAGCCAAGAAACTGTACCAGCACGAAATTGTTAACCAGTATGGTGCTGACCAGTATTAGCAGATAGTCTGTCATCATCGCTGCGTCGCCTTGCGTAAGTAATTACTTACATTATGCGCATGCCCGGCTGGGCACCGCTATGAGGTTCCAATAACCAGATATCTTTGCCACCTGGGCCTGCTGCCAACACCATCCCTTCGGACAGGCCAAACTTCATTTTACGAGGTTTAAGGTTGGCGACCATCACGGTGAGCTTGCCTTCGAGATCTTCTGGCTGATAGGCAGATTTGATACCAGAGAACACCTGCTTGCTATGATCACCCAGGTCGAGAGTGAGCTTTAGCAGCTTCTTCGCACCTTCAACGTGCTCCGCCTTAGCGATTAAGGCAACGCGCAGGTCTACTTTGGCAAAGTCGTCAAACTCGATTTCGTCCGCGATGGCTTCGATAGCTTCCGCTTGTGCAGGGCTGTCTTTTTTGCCCAGAGCCTGCTCTTCAGCAACGGCCTCTTTAGATGCATCTAACATGGCTTCAATCTTATTCATTTCTACCCGTGTCATCATTGGTTTGAACTTATTAATTTTGTGTCCAAGTAAAAGTGTTTCACGGGATGACCAGTCTAGCTCGGTATTCAGGAAGGTCTCTGCTTTTTTTGCCATCGAAGGCAAAACCGGAGCCAGATAGGTGATTAGCTGACGGAACATTTGTAGTCCGTTGGAGCAAATTTGTTGCAGACTTGCGTCCATACCTTCTTGTTTCGCGACTACCCAGGGCGCTTTGTCGTCTATGTATTGGTTGGCCATGTCGGCCAATTCCATAATGCGGCGAATGGCCTTGCCGAATTCGCGTTGCTCGTAGAGTTCAGCAATGCCGTCGCCAGTGCCGATAAACTCCTGAAGCAGTTCAACTTCGTCGCACTCACTTGCCAGTTCGCCGTCAAAACGCTTCACAATGAAGCCAGCGCAGCGGCTGGCAATATTCACTACTTTACCTACCAAGTCAGAGTTTACGCGCTGTGCGAAGTCTTCGAGATTAAGATCAAGGTCGTCGACACCCGAGGTCAGTTTGGCGGCAAAGTAGTAGCGCAGGTACTCCGGGTCGAGATGTTCCAGATAGGTGCGGGCCTTGATAAAGGTGCCACGAGACTTGGACATTTTTTTACCGTTAACGGTAACGAAACCATGGGCAAACACCGCCGACGGCGTGCGGTAATTGGCACAATTCAGCATTGCTGGCCAGAACAACGCATGAAAATTAATAATATCTTTGCCGATGAAGTGGTAAAGCTCGGTATCGGAACCGGCCTTCCAGTAATCATCAAATTCAAGGTCGTTTCGTTGCGCACATAAATGTTTAAAGCTCGCCATATAGCCGATAGGCGCATCCAGCCAGACATAAAAATACTTGCCGGGTTGATTCGGGATTTCAAAACCGAAATACGGTGCGTCGCGGCTGATATCCCACTCCTGCAAACCACTATCTAGCCATTCTGACAGTTTGTTGGCAATCTGCGGCTGGAGTGTGCCACTGCGCGTCCAGTCTTTAAGGAAGTCCTGAAACTCAGGCAGCTTAAAGAAAAAGTGGGTCGATTGCTTTTCGATTGGGGTCGCACCCGAAATAGCAGATTTAGGGTCGATCAATTCCATTGGGGTGTAGGTTGCACCACAGGCCTCGCAGTTGTCGCCGTACTGATCTTCGGTTTTGCATTTCGGGCAGGTGCCTTTGATAAACCGGTCAGCCAGAAACAGCTGTTTTTCGGGGTCAAAGGCCTGGGTAATGGCGCGAGTAGCAATCTTTCCGTCTTTCTCAAGCGCGAGATAGATCTGCTCCGACAACAGCTTGTTTTCGTCAGAATGCGTGGAATGGTAATTATCAAATTCAATCAGAAAGTCGCCAAAGTCCTGCTGGTGCTCAGCGCTGATTCGTGCGATGAGTTGTTCCGGTGTAATTCCTTCACGCTCGGCGCGCAGCATGATGGCTGTGCCATGCGCATCGTCGGCGCACACGTAAGTACATTGCTGACCGCGTTGTTTCTGGAAGCGGACCCAGATATCGGTCTGAATATATTCCAGTAGATGGCCCAAGTGAATAGGGCCGTTGGCGTATGGCAAAGCGCTGGTGACCAGAATTTTTCGCACGTATCACTCTCTGTTGGGTTGCTGACAATGGAATTAGCTCTGCCGAATCTAGCCCGGCCAGCTGAGAAATTCGTTTGTTGCTCGCGTTATTGCGAACCAGTATTAAAAACGGCGCTATGATACCTGTCTATTGCACACTTTTCATCCTGATTCAGCACCAGGTTATTTTCTATCAAGGGTTCAGCAAAGCAATTCGGCAACCATCGCCTAAATAAGGCGCCTTGTATACCGAAACGCCAAGAGGCGCGAGTATATCTGCCACGCGGCTTGGGTTAAACTATTGGCTCCTGTTTACCTATGAATTTTTGCGGAGCACCCATGTCTGAGTTTGATACATCCGAGCTTGAATCTGCCGTCCGGGCGTATATTGACCCCTATTTGAATAAGGACTTGTTTTCACTGCAAGCGGTTGAGTCATTGAGCTTCGAAAATGGTCGCGTGGCGCTCGGTATTCGCATGCCTTACGCCTGTGACGGTATCGTGGGCGGGATGAAGCAAGTCATTAGTTCACAGCTAGAGTTTGTTGATGGTGTCGAACAAGTAGATATCGAGGTGCATACGCATGTGGCAGCCCATAAGGTACAGACTCACCTTAAGAATATGAGCAACGTCAAAAATATTATTGCGGTTGCCTCGGGTAAGGGCGGAGTCGGAAAAAGCACTACGGCGGTTAACCTCGCACTGGCTTTTGCCCAAGAGGGTGCAAAGGTCGGTATTCTTGATGCGGATATTTATGGGCCCAGCGTTGGAATGATGCTGGGTATCGCTGATGGTACACGGCCCGAAACCATAGACAATAAATTTTTTGTCCCCATCGAGGCTCATGGCATTCAAGCAATGTCGATGGCATTTTTAGTGACCGAAGAAACGCCTGTTGTATGGCGCGGGCCGATGGTGAGCGGGGCTCTGCAGCAACTGTTAACACAGAGTAAATGGGATGACTTGGACTATCTGATTGTTGATATGCCGCCGGGCACTGGTGATATCCAGCTTACCTTATCGCAAAAAGTTCCGGTAACAGGGTCTATCGTTGTGACTACCCCGCAAGATATCGCCTTGCTCGACTGTAAAAAAGGCATCGAGATGTTTCGCAAGGTTTCGATACCTGTGTTCGGAGTGATTGAAAATATGAGCGTACATATTTGTAGCAACTGCGGCCACCATGAACCCCTGTTTGGTGAAGGCGGCGGCTCTAGAATCGCACAAGAATACGACACTGAGTTGTTGGGGCAAATGCCACTGCACAAAACGATCAGGGAGCAAACTGACTCAGGTACGCCAACGGTGGTCGCCGAGCCGGATTGCGAAGTTACCCTGTTGTATCGGGATATCGCGCGTAAGGTCGGGGCGCAGTTGTCTCAATATGCCAAAAACGATAACCAAGGATTTCCTGAAATTGTAATTAGTAATGATTAGCCCCCGTAACATATCGTCGTTCCGGAGGCATTAAGAGGGGTGAGGTATGCACTTACCACATAAAATGGTCTTTGCCATGCTGATGGGCAGTTTGTCTTGCAGCGTCGGCGCGATAGGGGCAGAGCCCGGAGGGGATGCCGCGTGGCAGGAAAGAGCGAATTATTGGGTTGATCAAGAGTTTCAGCCGTCTACGCTTTCAAAGGCCGAGCAACTCGATGAGCTGCGCTGGTTTGCCGAGGCGGCAAAACCTTTTAGCTCACTGAGTATTAGAGTTGTGTCCGAACGTATCGATACTCATCACTATGAGGCCAACGTGCTTGCCAGGGCCTTTCAAGATCTTACCGGCATTCAGGTGGTGCATGAAGTTACCGGTGAAGATGATGTGATCAAAAAGCTGCAAAGCCAAATTGATACGGGGGTAAATTTATACGATGCTTACATCAATGATAGTGACCTTGTCGGCTTTCATTTTCGCTCAGGGGAGGTGGTCAAGCTCGATGAGTTTATTCGTGACGAGGGGCGAGAGCAGACGTTACCCAGTCTAGACCTGGATGACTTCATTGGATTGAAATTTACCACTGGGCCAGATGGCCACATTTATCAGTTGCCCGATCAGCAGTTTGCAAATTTGTATTGGTATCGCGCTGACTGGTTCGAGCGCCCCGATTTACGTCGGGAATTCAAGGAGCGCTATGGGTATGAATTAGATGTTCCCCAGAATTGGGCCGCATACGAGGATATTGCAGAATTTTTTACCGTCCATGTACAACAAATAAATGGGGAGCGGGTATGGGGCCATATGGACTATGGAAAAGCGGACCCTTCGCTTGGCTGGCGCATATCCGATGCATGGCTTTCCCTGGGAGGTACCGGTGACAAAGGCCTGCCAAACGGCCTGCCTGTCGATGAATGGGGGATCCGGGTGTCTGGTTGCAATCCTGTCGGAGCGAGTGTCTCACGCGGTGGTGCTTTAGACAGCCCAGCAGCGATTTATTCGGTTAGCAAGTATGTAGAGTGGTTGAAAAAATATGCGCCACCAGAGGCGCAAAATATGAACTTTACCGAAGCGGGGAACTCGTTGGTAAAGGGTAATGTTGCGCAACAAATATGGTGGTATAGCGCATTTACTGCTGCCTTGACTAAGCCGGGTACCCCACTCATGTATGACGATGGCACCCCACGTTGGCGCATGGCCCCTTCGCCCAAGGGTGCCTATTGGGAAGAAGGAATGAAGCTGGGTTATCAGGATGCCGGGTCATGGACCTTTCTCAAAAGTACGCCGGTTCAGCGTATGAAAGCGGCTTGGCTGTATGCACAGTTTGTCGTGTCTAAAACGGTCTCGCTTAAAAAGACTTTAGTGGGCCTGACACCCATTCGTAGCAGTGATATATACTCCAAAGCATTTACTGAACGTGCGCCTTTTTTAGGGGGCTTGGTTGAATTTTATCAAAGTCGTGGCCCCCAGGTGTGGACGCCGACAGGCACCAACGTACCAGATTACACCTTGCTGTCTAATTATTGGTGGCAGTATGTTGGTCGGGCGGTAGAACAGGGCGAAGACGTGGCGACTGCAATGCGCAGTATGGCACGTGCATTTGACCTGAGTTTGGCTAAACTGGGCCAAAAAGAGGGCGCCTGTTCACCAAAGCTTATTGCCCCGATAGAAGAGCGAGAATGGTTGGAACGGAGCGGTGCTCCTAAGCCGGCTCTGGTTGAGTTTCCTGCCGCAGAAACCTTGCCATATAAGGAGGCGATTCGTGTTTGGCAATAGCTCCGGTTTGTTCAGCAAGGGTGCTTGTGCCTTAGCGGTGTGGTGTTTGTTGATGGCCTTTCCTACTCATGCCAAACCGCGATTGCAGTTTCTGACCTTTGAAGACCCGCCCTATGTTTTTTCTGATGATAGCTCCGAACCCGGGCTGGTAGTGCGCTATGTCGATGCCCTGTTGAAGCGGGCAAAACAACCCTATGACCTACGTATCATGCCCATAAAGCGAGCCGAGCTCCAGGCGTCAGCGACGGAGAATACCTGTGTGTTTCCTATCGAGAGAAACCAAGAACGTGAGGTGCAATTTTCATGGGTTAGTCCGATTCTGATATCAAGGCATGGTTTCTATGCTCTGAAGACCAATGATAAGGAAAAAGAAATAATTAACGTTCGGACGCTGAGCGATGCTAAAGCATGGAGGATCGGCAGTTATTTGGGTAGCGGTATTGGTGAGTATCTTGACTCAATGGGCTTTCTGGTAGATTTCGCTGCTTCAAACGCGGCCAACCTGCAAAAGCTGAAAGCTAGTCGCATTGATCTTTGGGCATCCGACACGCTGTCAGCGAGGTTTGTAATGCAGCAAGATGCAAGCGAACTGCTTTCTCCGGAGTTAGTTTTTTTTACTACCCT
>JBFJVR010000084.1:0-8581 GCA_041624095.1 Oleiphilaceae bacterium | reverse complement strand
GCCATGATGCCCCTCTCCATGATGCCCCTCTCCATGATGCCCCTCTCCATGATGCCCCTCTCCATGATGACCTTTGCCATGGTGTCCCTCTCCATGATGCCCTTTTCCGTGGTGCCCCTCTCCATGATGTCCTTTCCCGTGGTGCCCTTCTGGTTTAGCATTCTTTTTTTCCTTATGGTGCTCATTGACCATGCTACTGTGATGCTCCCCTGCTCCGTGCTCGTGCTCGTGCTTGTGCTCGTGCTCATGATCGCCCGCGGCCATAGTCATGCTCGCTCCGAGCAAGCTTAGTAAAAGTAGTTTTCTCATGTTCGTGTCCTCTATTAAATGTATGTTGCCTTGCTTATCGATTTTGATCTTTGCCAGAGTTTTTTATATGGCTTTGCTTCCACAGGTAGAAAATGGTGGGTATAACGAGCAGGGTCAGTACGACAGTGCTTACCATTCCTCCTATCATCGGCCCAGCAATACGCTGCATCACTTCAGAGCCTGTGCCACTGCCGAGCATGATGGGTACAAGCCCAACGATGATTGCTAGCACCGTCATCATGATGGGCCGCACGCGTAAGCCTGCGCCTTTCATAACTGCATCGCGTACGTCGTCTTTGGTGAACACACGGCCTTCGTTTTCGGCCGCCAAACGCAAACGGGAGTATGACTGATTAAGGTAGACGAGCATCAACACGCCGATTTCAACCGCTACCCCTGCTAGGGCAATAAACCCTACCGCGACCGCAATCGACATGTTGTAGTTAAGCCAGTACATTAACCAAAGACCGCCGATCAGGGCAAAGGGTACTGTCCCCATGATGATAAGCACTTCAATCACGTTGCGAAAATTCATGTATAGCAGCAACATAATAATGGCGAGGGTCAGTGGTACAACCAGCCTTAAACGCTCCTCTGCCCGCAACATATATTCATACTGCCCCGACCACGCGATCGAATAGCCCGGTGGTATTTCAACTTGTTCTGCGACGACTCGTTGGGCTTCGGCAACGTAGGAGCCCAAATCTCGGCCGTCTATGTCTACGAGCGTCCAGCCATTCAAGCGCGCGTTTTCACTTTTAATACCGGGTGGCCCATCAGCGATATAAATTTCGGCTACATCACCTAAGGCAATGCGTTGTTTTGAAGGGCTGATAATAGGCAGCAACTTGAGCTGTTCTTCAGAATCGCGGTAGTGCTGAGGGTAGCGAAGGTTTACCGGGTAACGTTCCAGACCTTCAACCGTTTCGGTGACGTTCATCCCGCCAATAGCGGCACGAACGACTGACTGTATATCTGCTACCGACAAACCGTAACGTGCCGCTCTTTCTCGGTCGATATCGACCTTAACATAACGCCCTCCGGCTACGCGCTCCGAGTAAACCGAAGCCGTACCTTCTACTTGGGGCAGGACGGCTTCAAGCCGTTTCCCGATCTTTTCGATCTCCGATAGGTCTGGCCCCGCGACCTTAATACCTACGGGTGTTTTTATCCCGGTTGAAAGCATGTCGATACGGGTTTTAATCGGCATCACCCAGGCGTTGGTTAACCCGGGGAACTTAACCAGGCTATCTAGCTCTTTACGCAGGCTCTCGGTGGTGAGCCCTTCACGCCACTCATGTTTCGGTTTGAGTTGGATGAAGGTTTCTATCATTGTTAAGGGCGCGGGGTCGGTCGCTGTTTCGGCTCGGCCGATTTTTCCGAATACTGAAACAACTTCGGGCACGGTTTTTATCAGTTTGTCGGTCTGTTGCAGAATCTCCCTAGCTTTACCTACCGATACTCCCGAGTAAGTGGTGGGCATGTACATAAGGTCGCCTTCGTCTAACGGCGGCATAAACTCGCTACCTAGCTGTGTAACCGGCCAAAGCCCGAGGCCCATAGCAAGAAGGGTGCCTAGCAAAACGCTTTTAGGGTACTTGAGTACGCCGCTGATAACGGGCCTGTAGGCCGCCGTCATCAGTCGATTCAAGGGATTTTTATGCTCTGGTGTCACCTTCCCTCGAATAAAGTAGCCCATCAATACGGGTACCAGGGTTATAGCTAAACCCGCAGCGGCAGCCATGGCATAGGTTTTAGTGAAGGCCAAAGGAGAAAAAAGCTTACCCTCTTGCGCCTCAAGCGTGAATACCGGTAAAAAGCTCATGGTGATAATCAATAAGGAAAAGAATAGTGGTGCTCCGACTTCGCTCGCGGCATCACGAATCACTTGCCAACGGTTTTCGTCGGTCAGTTCGGTTTTTTCCATATGTTTGTGGACGTTTTCAATCATCACTATCGCGCCGTCCACCATAGCGCCGATTGCAATGGCTATCCCCCCTAGCGACATGATGTTCGCATTCAAACCTTGCTGATACATGACGATAAACGCAGCCAGAATACCGACAGGCAAACTGATAATAACGACCAGAGAGGAGCGCAAATGGAATAGAAATATCGCGCAGATAAGCGTCACTACAATGAATTCTTCGAGAAGTTTTTCGTACAGGTTATCGATCGCATTGGCGATCAGGCTTGAGCGGTCGTAGGTTGGAACGATTTCTACCCCTTCTGGCAGGCCTTTTTTAAGCTCCTCGATTTTTAGCTTGACCTTATCAATTACCGATTGGGCGTTCTCGCCGAAACGCATTACAACAATGCCGCCAACGACCTCACCCTCACCGTCGAGTTCGGCAACGCCACGCCGCATCTGTGGCCCAAGGCGCACAGTCGCAACATCTTTCAACATAAGAGGCGTATTGCTGCTATTTAAGCCCAGTGGAATATTCTCGATATCGTCGATACTTTGCAAATAACCGCTTACTCGCACCATGTACTCGGCTTCTGCCATTTCAATGACCGAGGCACCGGTTTCCTGGTTAGCCTGCTTTACGGCCATGCCTATATGCGATAAGGGAATGTTGTAGGCGCGCAGCAAGTTGGGGTCAATCTCAATCTGATACTGCCTAACCATGCCGCCAACGGTAGCCACTTCGGATACACCGGGTACAGTTTGTAGCTCGTACTTAAGAAACCAGTCCTGAATACTGCGCAGTTGCGATAAATCGTGTTGGCCGGTTCTATCTACCAAAGCATAGAGGTATACCCAGCCCACTCCTGTTGCGTCGGGGCCTAATTGCGGTTTGGCCGACTCGGGCAAATTGCCAGCTACCTGATTCAGGTATTCCAACACGCGGGAGCGTGCCCAATAGAGATCAGTCCCATCTTCAAAAATGACATACACATAGGAGTCACCAAAAAAAGAAAACCCTCTTACGGTCATTGCTCCAGGCACCGAGAGCATGGCCGTTGTTAGCGGATAGGTTACCTGGTCTTCGACTACCTGTGGTGCTTGCCCGGGATAGCTGGTCTTGATAATAACCTGCACGTCCGATAAATCGGGAATGGCGTCGATCGGCGTATTCTTCACAGAATAGGCTCCGAAACCCACCAGAATCGCGGTTCCTAACAAGACAAAAAAACGATTTGCAATCGACCATCTGATAATCGCGGCGATCATTATTTACTCCAATGCGTAAAACCCAGTGACGAACAATCTATAAACGAAAAGCCAAGCTATTCAAGACCAGTAATTTCCTTAATTACATAGTTATTTTTCTCGTCTACCAAAAGCTTGAATTTAACCATTTGCCCAAGTTTCAAGCCGCTCAAGTCGACACCTTCTGCGGTCTTGAAGTTCATCCGCATTTTGGGCCATTGCATCTCAGGCATGGCTTCGTGATTAATGTTTATCATGCCTCGGTCTGCCATGATTTTATTGATCCGACCATGGCCCAAAACCTCACGCGTAGACTCGCCCATTTTGTGCCCTTTGTGCTGCCCTTTTGCTTTGCCATGCGCTGCATGTTCATTGCTTGTGGCCTTGCCGTGCTCGTGATGGTGCGCCCCTTCGCCAGAGGCTAAAGCCGTTGTTGTTGCGGTTAAAGCCAGAGTGCAACACAATGCGATTACAGAAATCAGTTTATTCACTTTCATCAGTTTTATTCCTTCTATTTAAGTTTTACATTTGATATTTCGTAGTCACCGTCTTGGTTCTCTCGTAAGGCAAAGACGATATCGTCACCGGGTTTTAAGATTGGTAGTGATTCCCCTGAGGCAAGCACAAACGTCATACTCATCACCGGCCACCCCCACTCCGGAATCGGTTCGTGAACCACTTCCAACATGCCCATATCGAGCATTAATGATTTAACCTTGCCGCTCGTCATTACTGCGTCATCTTCAGGAGCCTCTTCTTCCATTTCGGCGTTAGCCCCTACACTTGCTGCCCCCTCACCTAAGCCAACAATGAGATAATCCCAGTCACCGGTTTTCTCAAGCTCAAAGTGAATGTCTTCACCCACTTTTAGCGCGCTGAGGTCAAGGTTGTCATCGACTTGAAAGTCCATCTTCATTGTTGGCCAGTCCCACTCGGGAATTGGCGCATGCGTAATGTTCACCATGCCCATATCTGGCATAAGGCTGTTTACCTTACCTGTCGTAGAAACTCTGTTCGTTGGCTTTGACTCGGTTTGCGGACGCGCTTCTTCCATGCGCTGCAGCTCCGCTTCGATGTTCGATTCGGAATCGATCAGAAACTGTGCCGATGTAACGACCAGGTCTCCCTCACTCAACCCACTGAGTATTTGAATGCGCTTCTCTACTTCATTACCGCCTTCGGCCTCGACCTCTCCCTCTAAACCAGCCTCTACCAATACCGACTTAAAGCGGCCTTCACCTAGCGCCTTCACGACACGCGTATGCTGCCCTGCTTTAATTAACGCCTGACGTGGAATCGTGAGGGTTTCTTGGCTGGCAACACTCTGCACTCGCAAGTTTGCCAGCATGTTAGGCCTAAGTGAGTGATCAGTATTCTGTACGCGAACGCGTATTTTCAAAGTGCGTGTTACGGGGTCGAGTTGTGGGTAGATATAGTTAACTGAACCCTGCCAGCTGCGGCCGGGCATTGCATTTAAGCTGATGTCGACCGATTGACCTTGTGCAAGCAAATAGGCCTGCCGCTCAAACACCTCACCGACTACCCAAACTGAATCCAGCGTACCTAACGACAGCAGTTCCATGGCTGGCTTGATATACATGCCTTGCCTGACCTTTAGATCAATCACAATGCCGTCGTTTTCCGCAACAAAACTGATGCGCTGTTCGACTTTTCGGCGTCGTTCGAGGCGCGCAATGTGCTCTGCGGTGAGCCCAAGGGAAGTTAAACGGGACTTAGACGCTTTGACGAGATTGCTATTCCCGCTTCTGAGCGCAGCGAGATATTCCTCTTGCGCACTCACCAAAGCCGGAGAATAAAGCTCAAACAAGGTTTGCCCTTGTTTGACTGGATCACCACTTGAAGCGATATTCAGCTTTTCAATCCAGCCCTCCACACGGCTATGTATATGGATAATACGGCTTTCGTCAAACTGAACACTACCTACCGTTTCAACCGGCATAGTCAACTGCTGGCGTTTAACAATTGTGGTAGCGACGCCAAGATTATTCTGTACTACGGGTGAAATTTTTACCGAATTATCGTTCTCGCCAGACACGTCTTCTTCGTAGACGGGCACGAGATCCATCCCCATTGGTGACAAACCCGGCCCATCACGTCGATAGTTTTTATCCATAGGTGCGACCCAATACAAGGGTTTCTTTTCTGCGGTCCCAGCTGATTCATTGTCTCCGAGACCAAGCAGCGCATTAATATCAGCTATTGACCCAAGCATCGCACCCGCTGTAAAGATAATGATCGATATAATCAGGTTTTTCATTCGGCGTTAACTCCATTGAGATGCGTAGTACCTTCGGCTAACCAGTAGATCATCGACGATACTAACTTCAGTTCGTTTACCCTTAAACGCTGGTACATAATTCGGGCTCCTTGTTCTTTACGATACAGCTCACTAACGAGGCGGAAATCACCTTCGTCGGATTCATAGGATTGCATGGCGCTGGCTTTCTGTTTCGACAAGGTGGGCAGAATGTCCTGCTCGTAAAGCCGACGTTGTTCTGCGGTATTAAGGTATTGTTGATACAAATTCTGGTACTCAAAGTAGCTGTTGCGCAGCATTTCATCGCGTTCTAATACTGCCGCTGTCTGTCGTTGCTTTGCTCCCTGAAGCTGGTGATTCTGTTTACCCTGAGTAAACAGAGGCACTTGAACACTGACTCCGGCAGACAGAAAATTCGCTCGATCCGAACCGTCCATGTTGTCGCCATCACGCAAACCATAACTTACTTCAACACCCCAGGCCGGCTCAAAATCCTGCTTGACTAAATCGATCTTAACAGATGATAAGTTGAGCTTTTCGTCGAGCATTTTTACTTTTGGGTGAGTGCTTAAGGAAATTAGCAGCTGCTCTTTATCAATTAAAAAACGTTGGGTATTTACTATTTCGGGAAGGTCTTCTTCCCAGGCAATTGCTGGTAGTGTTTCGTTGGCCAGTGCATTAAGTTCGTAGTGAAACTTTTCATAGTTGCGTTTCGCGTCAATCTGCCTTTCATCCAGCCTGATAAGTTCCAGTTGTGCGCCAATCAGATCGCTTTGATCTTTTACTCCAACCTGATAAAGAGATTGAATGAAATCTAGCATTTGAACTAAAAACACGCGGTCTTCAGCAATCAAGGCGATGTTTTTATGCCAGTACCATGCTTCATACCATGTCTGCTCGGTCGCTTTCTTGAGTTGTAACCAATGATTCATTTGCGCTGCGGACTGAAGGCTCGAATTGAGTTTCCCCATATCCTGCATCAGGGCAAGCGATTCACCTTTAGGAAACATCTGGCGGATTCCGAAGCGCAATTGGGTCATCGGTTCCTGGTCAAGATCAAAAGTATCTGTGGGCAAGCTTTGCACGCCTGCAAAAACAACCGGGTCCGGGAGGTACTCACTTGCCGCAGCATCACTGGTAGATGCTTCTGCTTCGAGCAGGAAGCGCTGTAAGCCAAGGTTGTTAGCTTTGACTTACTGTAAGATTTGATCGAGCGAAACGCCTTGGAGCTGTGTATGCTCGCTATCGTCGGCATGCACCACAGACAATAAAAATGTTGAAACTAAAAACAGCCAAAACACGCTAAAAACCAGAAAACGGCTGTTGGCTGGGCGTTTATATCTAATGCAAAGCATGGCTTTTCACCTTGGTCGGTGTGAGTAGATCTATACAGGAAACATAACAAGTAGCGGCACTAAGCTGGTAACAATGAACATCAAGGGTGTTTAAAAACAGGACACACCTGAATTTCAGACGCAACTATGCCAAGGAGGCTAAACTATGGGTGGTGGGGAGCTAGGCGTAAAACTGGGGCTTAAGTAATACTGAAAGGCGCTTAGAAAAGTGGAGCTCGTAGCACTAAATACGGATTTACCGCTATCGAACGCAGCTAAAGGTGGGTGACACCCGGCTTGATCACACATGCATACATCTTTGCAGCAGTCATTAGGCATTTCCGATGCCTGTTCAAGGTTATTGACACCAACATGCTCATGACAGGATTCCAGCTTATTTTGCTCACCAGACTTCGGCTCTAATGTATGATTGCTGAGCCTGTCTCCCTGACTGTCAATCAAGCTTTCACTAAACATAACTACGGTATCCGCCGCGACGAAAAGCGGGCTGAAAAGCATGATCAATGCCATCAAAAAGCACTGAATGGTGGATACACGTGAAGTTTTCATGCTTGGCACTTTGTCAGAAAATAGATTTTCGTTCAACTGCTGAAAGGAATGATTACTTAAATTTTAGTCTATTCTGGGGCTTTTAAAAGCTCTCCGTACACAGCGGATTGCTCCGTCATTCGTGCAAAAGCTGTAAACCTGCTAGACTATCGCGCTATTTTTACGCCTCGCGGCGACATATCTAAACAGGAAGCCCACCTTGAGCGAGACAGCATTTTCTTCCCTTAAACTCAGACCCGAACTCTTGGATAACCTTGCGACTATGCACTATGACAGCATGACTCCGATTCAAGCGCAAAGCTTGCCGCTAATACTTGCTAAGCGTGACATCATCGCACAGGGTAAAACGGGTTCGGGCAAAACAGCCGCCTTCGGCCTGGGTTTATTAAACAAGCTAGACGTAAAACGCTTTCGAATACAAAGCCTGGTGCTCTGCCCTACGCGAGAACTGGCGGATCAGGTCGCAAACGAAATCAGAAAGCTGGCACGAGGCATTCATAACATTAAGGTGCTTACCCTGTGCGGAGGCGTGCCCTTTGGCCCCCAAGTTGGCTCTCTGGAACACGGTGCACATATTATCGTCGGTACACCGGGTCGCGTAGAAGAGCATGTCCGTAAAGGAACTCTGGTACTAAATAACATCCATACGCTAGTGCTTGACGAAGCCGACAGGATGCTTGACATGGGCTTTCAGGATGCGCTCGAAAATATCGTTGCTGGCATTCCTGAAGAACGTCAAACACTGCTATTGAGTGCGACCTACCCTGATTCGATCAAAAAGATCGCTGAAAAGTATATGCGTGAGCCCGAGTTGATTAAGGTTGAATCAACACACGACAACAGCAGTATCGCCCAGCACTTTTATGAAATATCCTCTGATGAACAACGCTTCGAGGCAATAAAGTCCTTACTGCTTGCACAGCGCCCTGCTTC
>JBFJVR010000083.1:0-8655 GCA_041624095.1 Oleiphilaceae bacterium | reverse complement strand
TTAACACATGCGATACCCTGACGGATCTCTTTACGCTGAACGCCAGCAACATAACCCAACATACCTTCTTCACCGAAGTACTCTTTCGCCAGATTGTCTACAGACAATGCAGTCGTGTGGTAAGTAGGTAGTGTAATCAGGTGGTGGAATACGTTTGCTTCGCGTGAAGTATCCGCTTGGAAAGTCTTAACACGTGCATCTGCTTCTGCAGCCAGCTCAGAACCATCGTACTCAGCAGCCATCAGACGATCACGATCGTAACCAGAAACGTCTTTACCCGCTTCAACCCAAGCGTCGTACGCTTGCTGACGGAAGTTCAAGGTCCAGTTGAATGAAGGCGAGTTGTTGTAAACCAGTTTCGCATCAGGGTGAACTTTGCGAACTTCGTCCATCATGCCTTTGATTTCGTGAACAGTAGGAACTGCTGTCTCGATCCAAAGTAAGTCTGCACCCGCATTGATCGCTTCGATACAATCGAAAACACAACGCTCATGACCCGTACCTTGACGGAACTGATAAAGACCAGAAGCAAGACGCTTAGGACGAACCAGTTTGCCACCACGGCTGATCAGCACGTCGCCTTCTGCAGTATCTTCAGGAGCAACTTCTTCACAATCCAGGTAAGAGTTGTAGATGTCGCCTTGATCGCCTGGCTCATTGACCACAGCGATTTCCTTAGTCAAACCAGCACCTTCAGAGTCGGTACGTGCAACGATTACACCGTCATCAACACCCAGCTCAAGGAAAGCATAACGCAGCGCACGCAACTTACCGTGGAAGTCAGCGTGAGGAACAGTAACTTTACCGTCCTGGTGACCACATTGCTTCTCGTCTGCAACCTGGTTTTCGATCTGCAAGCAGCATGCGCCCGCTTCGATCATTTGCTTAGCCATCAAGTAAGTGGCTTCTGCATTACCAAAACCGGCATCGATGTCGGCAATGATTGGCACGATGTGCGTTTCGTAGTTGTCGATTTTGCTTTGAACTTCTTTCTCTTTCGCAGCATCGCCTGCTTCACGAGCAGCATCCAACTCACGGAACAAACCGCCCAGTTCACGCGCATCTGCTTGACGCAAGAAGGTGTACAACTCTTCAACCAAGCTGGCAACGGCAGTTTTTTCATGCATTGACTGGTCAGGCAGTGGGCCAAACTCAGAACGCAAAGCAGCAACCATCCAACCTGAAAGGTACAAGTAACGACGTTCAGTGGTACCAAAGTGCTTCTTGATAGAGATCAGTTTTTGCTGACCAACAAAACCGTGCCAGCAACCCAATGATTGAGTGTATTTGGTTTTGTCTTTGTCGAATTCCGCCATGTCGCGACGCATGATAGCTGCGGTGTAACGGGCAATATCCAAACCAGTCTTGAATTTGTTCTGCGCGCGCATACGAGCAGCAGATTCTGGATTGATTTGATCCCATGGAGCGCCAGCTGCTTCTTTAAGCGCTGCAACGGCTTTGATGTCGTCTTGATATTGTGACATTTGTGTATCCCTTGAGTTTAGGAATGGACCCCTTTTGTTTCTAATGCGGCCCCGAAACGACTGTTCACTGTCACGAGTGCACCTATAAAAGGGGTATGGTTGAAAATTCGGAGCGAATTCTAATCAAAGCGGGCGAATAAATACAATATATCGTTTGTATATTCGTTATAGATTTGGTGAATGTGGATTGCAAAAAAAATGCAATACGCATTAATATCAATCAGTTAAACTGTTTTATTGAAAAACTCCTTAGCCGCTCGCTACAAATCACTACATTTCTTCGCCCATAATAAGCACCGCAACAGGGCTTGGCAGGCTTCGTTTACGAAGCCTGCAGCATTCAGACTAAATAGTAAGTGCCTTAAAACCACGCATCTTTCATTTCGTATGGCGTCGCCTCGACCCGTTGTAACAGGGCGGCCTGCGGCCCAGTTTCGGGAAGTTCCCACTCAAAATAGTACCTGGCTGCCTGAATCTTCCCACGATAAAAATTGCAATCGGTCTGGTGCACGTCTTCGCTTGCCAGCCCATCGCTCGCGGCAATGGCTTGTTTCAACCACATCCACGACACTAATACGCGGCCAAACATATCCAGGTAAACAGTCGCATTGGCTAATATCCGGTCTGGATCCTGAGCCATCTTCATTGCAAGACTCTGGGTTACCTCATTCAGGCTGGTTAGGTACTTACCCAAGTCTGCGGCCATGGCACTGAGCTCCGTATGCTGACCAGCTTCTGCCAAGGTCGCCATAATCTCGCGATTCAACAACTTGTACCCCGCACCCTGCTTCAAGATGACTTTGCGGCCCAGCAGGTCGAGACCTTGTATACCCTCGGTCCCTTCATGTATCGGATTCAAGCGATTATCTCGATAGTACTGCTCGACCGGGTATTCGCGAATATAGCCTGCCCCCCCTAGTACCTGAATCGCTAATTCGTTTGACTTCAAACCATACTTCGACGGGAAAGACTTTACCATCGGCGTGATGAGGTCTAGCAGCAGAAAGGCTTCTTCTTTCGCCTTATCGCTACTCGCAGATTTGGCATCTTCGTAGAGCTGACTCGCGAAGAAACATAAGGCCAAACCTCCTTCAGAATAAGCCTTTTGCGCCAGCAACATCCTGCGCACGTCGGCATGCTCTATGATCGCCAGCTGTTTCGATTCAGGGTTCTTATTGGAGGGGTGTCTACCCTGTGGCCGCTGCCGCGCATAATCCAGCGAATAATTAAAGCCCTGATATCCCAAAACGGCGGCACCAAGCCCCACGCCGATGCGTGCTTCATTCATCATTTGAAACATATAGTGGAGGCCCTTATGCGGCTCACCAATCAAGAAAGCCTGCGCACCCTGCTTTTCGCCAAAACTTAAAACCGTTGAGGTTGTATTGCGATAGCCCATTTTATGCAGCAAGCCCGCCAACGCGACATCGTTTCTCTCGCCTAATGAACCATCAGCATTCACCAGATACTTTGGGCAGATAAACAGCGATATTCCTTTTGTACCTGCTGGCGCCCCTTCGATACGTGCGAGCACCATATGAACGATGTTTTCAGTCAAGGATTGATCACCACCCGAGATATAAATCTTTTGCCCAAAAATCCGGTAAGTGCCGTCTTGTTGAGGTTTTGCTTTGGTAGTAATGTCGGCTAAGGCGGAACCCTGAGCAGGCTCGGTCAATGCCATCGTCCCTGCAAACCTTCCGGTTTTCATGTACTGCAAATAACGCTCTTTCTGTTCCTCCGTGCCGAACGAATGAATAAGATTGGCCGCACCGATGGTTAAAAAACTGTACCCGGCACTGGCGACGTTAGCCGCATTAACATACGACATCGCGACACGCAGTATTACTTCGGGCAACTGCATCCCACCATCTTCAAAATCATAGTGAGCAGCCAAAAAACCCGCTTCAGCAAACGCATCCCATGCCTGCTGTGTTTCGGGTATCATGTTGACTTTTTCGCCATCGAAAGTAGGTTCGTTCGCGTCGCCTTTGGCATTGTGATTGGCAAAATATTTTTCGGCGATGATTTTGGCTGTCTTTAACGTGGCATCAAAAGTTTCTCTCGAATGTTCCTGATATCTAGGCCGCTCAAGTACCGCCTCAGTATCCAAAAATTCGTACAATAGAAAGTCGATATCGCGGTCGTTAAGTAGTTGAGTCATGAGTGCACCTGAGTTAAAACCAGCCAAATTTATTTTCGAACGAACGTTCATACTATTTTTGCTATAATACACCTCAACTGTCAAGAGGATTACTCCAGCTATGTTGCGAAGCTTCGATTTCAACTCATTTGAGCGCGATTGCCCACTAAATCATCAGCAAGTTATCCAGAACCTGGTCAGCCGCTATTTTGCCGACAACTCGGCAAAGCGAAAGGGCAAAGTCGCGCAGAATCTCGAAGCCATAGTCAACGCCACCTTCGCACTAGCAGCTGAAATGGGTTACGCAAAAATGTCGATGCGCGACCTCCACCGCCGCAGCGGGCTCAGCCTTGGTGGACTATACAATTACTTCGCCAGCAAAGAAGCACTGGCCATGATGATGACCGATACCTTGCAACACATCGCCTTTGACTGGCTGCCCAGCACTTTAGAGACTTCGATGAACAAGGAGCAGCAATTGGAACGGTTGGTGCGCGGCCATATATACCTTAGCCAGATACTCAGACCCTGGTTCTATTTTGTGTTTATGGAAATTAAAAACCTGCCTGAAGAAAATCGCGCAAAGGCAAGAGCAGTAGAGCTAGACTTTCAGAACAGAATCGAAGCCATAGTGGGGCAAGGTACCCTACCCGCATCCCACATTATGGCGCTGATGCAAGACTGGCACGTTAAACATTGGAAGTATCGTGATACACCAATAGATGAGTTTGCAGACAGCGTACTGGCAATTGCGCTCAAATGCATAGAAAACAAACACTTGCAATAGCCTAACTCGGCGCTGCCGGCTTGGTCACCTTACGCTTAAGCGCTATACTGCTGCCAACATCGCGCTGCGCCCAGATGCGTCGGCGCAGCACGTTCACGCCTGATAAGAGCATATGGATTCCCTATGACCCCTACCGAGAACACGACACACCTTGATACCCTGGTTCACGCGCGGTGGCTGATACCTATAGTGCCACAAAACACCTGTCTGGAGCAGCACTCGGTGGCATTCAACAAAGGCCGCATTGTCGACATATTGCCAACAGCTGAGGCAACACAACGTTACACCGCCGATAATAACTACGATCTTTCAAGCCACGCGATAATGCCGGGTTTAATTAATGCTCATGGCCATACTGCAATGAGTTTGTTCCGGGGATTAGCCGATGACCTCCCCTTAATGACATGGCTCAATGAACATATCTGGCCAGCCGAAGCCAAATGGGTCTCGGAAGACTTTGTCCGCGATGGTACGCGGCTGGCGATGGCAGAAATGATTCGTGGCGGCACCACCTGTTTCAGCGATATGTATTTCTTCCCCGACATTACGGCCGAAGAAGCATCCAGAGCTGGAATGAAAGCCCAGCTTTGCTGCCCGGTACTCGACTTTCCCAGCATTTGGGCCGCTGGCCCCGATGAATACCTGTCTAAAGCGCTGGCATTGCGCGAGCGCTATGCTGACAACCCACTTGTAGATATCGGGCTCGGCCCTCATGCGCCCTATACGGTATCGGATGCCCCCCTAATGCGCATCAGGGATATTACCCTTGATACTGGCATGCCGGTGCAAATCCATTTGCACGAGACACAGCACGAAGTCGACGATGCAATCAAACTTTCAGGGCAACGTCCGATTCGGCGGCTATATGAACTAGGACTGCTCAGCGATTCAATCCCTTTACAATGTGTGCATATGACCGCATTAACAGATGAGGACATCTCTCTAATCGCAGAGTGTGGAGCTCATGTAGTGCACTGCCCTGAATCCAACATGAAACTCGCCAGCGGCTTTTGCCCTACGGCAAAATTGCTCGACAATGGCGTCAATGTCGCACTAGGCACCGACGGAGCGGCCAGCAATAACGATCTGGATTTACTCGGAGAAATGCGCAGCGCAGCACTCATCGCAAAAGCCGTTTCCGGTAACGCAGCAGCAGTCAACGCCCACACCGCCCTGGAGATGGCCACAATTAACGGCGCACGAGCCCTGGGAATGGAAAAAACCAGCGGTTCGCTGGAAAAAGGCAAGGCCGCCGATTTAATCGCCATTAATCTGGACGCCTTAAACAGCCAACCGAGTTACGACCCGATTTCTGATATTGTATACTCCGTTTCTGCCAATCAGGTCAGCCATAGCTGGATCAATGGTAAGCTACAACTTTGCGACGGTGATCTGTGTCACTTCGACCATCGTAAACTGATTGAAAACGCCCAATTATGGGCCACTAAAATACAAACCAAGAGCTAAACTCATGCAGGCAAAGCAAGACAGCAACACGCAACACATCAATGTCGACCCTAGTGAAATTGCAAAATTCGAAGCCCTTGCTAGTCGCTGGTGGGATAAAAACAGCGAGTTTAAACCCCTGCACGACATTAACCCCTTGCGCCTTAATTACATCGACGAACACGCGAGGCTTCCCGGTAAGACAGTGCTCGACGTCGGCTGTGGCGGCGGCATATTGTGCGAAGGCATGGCCCAGCGTGGAGCGCATGTTACGGGCATAGACATGGGCGAAGCCCCGCTGAATGTTGCCAAGCTTCATGGGCTGGAATCAGGCCTCGAAGTAAACTATCAACAGATTCCAGTTGAGACACTCGCCGAACAGCAACCAGGTCATTATGACGTAGTCACCTGTCTGGAAATGCTTGAGCACGTACCTGACCCGGCTTCTGTTGTTGCGGCCTGCCAGAAGCTTTTGAAGCCAGGCGGTTTGTTATTTTTGTCCACGATAAACCGAAACCCGAAAGCCTATCTCTTCGCCATTATCGGGGCGGAACATCTGCTAAAGATGCTGCCAAAAGGCACGCATGAATATAAAAAATTCATCAAACCTTCGGAGTTAACGCGTTATGTTAGGCAGGCAGGCCTTGAATTTAAGGACATCTGCGGCATGACCTATAACCCGCTCATAAAAGAGTACAAACTTGGCGATGATGTTGATGTTAACTATCTGATGTACGCACAAAAGCCCAGCGATGCCTGAGCGACACGCAGCGAACTACGAAGCTGTGCTGTTCGACCTTGACGGTACGCTTGTTGATACCGCGCCCGATTTCATTAGCGTGCTTCAAGTTCAGCGTCAGCGACACCAGCTTCCCCTGCTACCCGAGCAAGCCATTCGTGATACGGTATCAGAGGGAGCGAGAGCTTTGACCCAACTAGCCTTTGGTGGGCGCGAAGGGGAGCCGGTATTTGAACTCCGAAAGCAGGAATTGCTTGATCTATATGCCGAAGAAGTCGGTTTATCCGCGGTTCTCTTTGAGACAATGACAGAAACCCTGGCGCAGCTGGAGGCACAAAATATCGCTTGGGGAATCGTAACCAACAAGCCCTGGGTTTATACGCAACGATTGATGGCACGCTTACGTCTCGATGAGCGCTGCAAGACCTGTATTTGCCCTGACCATATCAGTAAGGCCAAACCATCGCCTGAGGGGCTATTGCTAGCAGCACATCAACTGAGTCTAAATGCCAGCAAATGTCTTTATGTCGGCGACCACGTGCGAGATATCGACGCAGGCCGTGCGGCTAACATGGCCACCGCCGCCGCACGCTACGGTTACATCGCTAACAAACAAGATGTAGAAACATGGCGCGCAGACTTTATTATCGATTCACCGATAGAACTGATATCCCACCTTGGCTAGCAAAGCACTTAAACAAAACCCCCGCATTAACTTTCAAGAACGTTCAATAATTAAACTAAGATATAGTCGTAGCTTGCTTAACTCAGGTATCGTGCTTTCGGCTCTGACGCACATTTTTCGCTATTTAGAAGCGGAAAATCTGTGCTTTCTCTGAAATCATCTATGCTTACTATATAAGTTCGTTTTGTCTTCGGCTACTGGGGAGCTCAAAACGGTTGTGGGTCAAATACACTGCTCGGCAATACAGTTGCAGGCTGTTTTACACAGCACCCTTAGTAAGCAACAAGCGCGAGCACGTATTGGCCAGATTACTACCAATACTTTTTCATAAAGTGGGTTTCGTTTTTAGGAGAACGCATGCCTATCGCAACAGCTTTGGTTGTAGATGACTCCAAATCTGCACGTATTATGCTAAGCCGCCTGGTACAAAAGTCAGGATTGTCAGTCAGCATGGTAGAGTCAGGAGAGGAAGCCATCGCGTTTCTCGAGGCAAACCCTCACCCTGACGTGATATTCATGGATCACATGATGCCAGGCATGGACGGACTGGAAACCACGCGCAAGCTCTCTGAGCAAGAAGACACCCGTTCCATACCAATTTTCATGTATACCTCAAAAGAAGGCCCGGCTTACGAAGAAGAAGTACTATCTTCAGGGGCAACAGGTATGCTGGGTAAACCAGCGAAACCCGAGAGACTGCTGGAAATCATTGAACAACTGAACGCTCAGGCTGAACCGGTCGAGCCAACAGAAACGCAGGTGAGCGCCGAAGCAGATGAACCCGAAACAAGCTTGGCTACAACAACAGAGAGTGACGAGCCGGCTATAGCGTCGCCTAGTACAGAGGTTGATGAAATAAGCTTAAGCTCCGTGCCAGAAGCTGAAACTGAACAAGAACAAGAGCCAAGTGATGCACTCGAACCATCGACTCCAGTTGCCCTAGACGCAACACAAGAAGAGGAAGAAGAAATGAGTAAGGAAATGATCGAAGAAGTGGCCTCGTCAATGATTGCAAGAGCAATTGAAGATGCACTTCAGCCACTCAACGATTCGATTCATCGTCTGGAAACGTCAATTAGCGAAAACCAGAGCGAAATCCGAAAATTAAACTCCCGTCAGTCGAGCAATATCAGCATGGTGACGCAACCTGTGCTCGATGCAAGCCTGAAACAAACCACCGTTCAATTGCAGAACCAGCTCACAAACGAAATCAAGTCGATTAGAGACCTGATTGAACAACGCGCAGAAATCACGCCCGAAACACTCGAGAAGATCCAGCAGATCGCTAGCGCCGCAGGCGCAGAATCAGGTACAACAAGTGCTGAGAAATCGGCAAGCAGTGCGGCCGAAGCGGTTGCTGCAAAAGTAGCG
>JBFJVR010000082.1:0-8722 GCA_041624095.1 Oleiphilaceae bacterium | reverse complement strand
TATCGAGCGCTACGCTGGCATCACCCTCGTTATAAGCACTGGTGTGAGTCAGATTGGTGGCACTTGGGGCATCATTCTGGGCCGTCACGTTCAGGGTAATAGTACCATCGGCTGGGCCGACCCCACTGTCATCTTCAATATGTGCAGTAATACTGGTGTTTACATCGTTATTACTGGTCGGGATAAAGGCAACATTCGCGAGTGCGGAATTAACATCGCTTAGCGAGCCACTGACGGTCCATACGCCGGTGCCCGAAGTATAGGTACTGGTCGCCGCGCCAAAAGTACCGGTACTCAGGCTACCTGTAGACGGGTCATTCAAGGTCAGTGTGGCGGTAATAGTATCTAGGCTATTGGCATCCGTCACCACAATATTGTCTAGCTCAACGCTGCCATTGCCTTCGGTATAGCTTTGTGTCTGGTTCAGGTTCGTCGCTTCAGGGGCCTTATTTGGTGTCACCAGGCTCAGGCCGTCAAGTTCATTGCTGGCGCCCGACATACTCACATCAGTGCCCTGAAACAGCAAGGATGCCGTTGCCGCTGTTGGCAGTAGCGTATCCTCAATCTGCGTGACATCAAGAATAATGACGTCGCGTTCATCGACGCTCAAATTATTCAACCCGATGGACGAACCATTGTTATCAATTAACAAAAACTGACCTTCGGTGAGCGTGGTCCCGGCGATTTCGATGTCCTTTTCAATTACCTCCAAACCGTTGACCTTGCCGCTAAACAGAAAATCCGAACCGTCAAGTAACAAGCCAGTAAAGCCGCTAGTCGCGCCCGCACCAACATTTTCACCATCGAAGTAGAGAATATCTTCCTTAAAGCGCCCGGCAGCCGAATCATCCTCTTGAGCAAACACAAAAGACGCTTTCGGGAGCACATAACCGGCAACAACAGTGTCACTTTCAATTAGCGAAATTGCACTAAGATTCTTGCCTGCCGTTGCCAGATCTTCGAGCAACATAAAGAAAGAGCCAGTACTGTAATCTGCGCCATTATCTGGTCGAAATACAAATACGTCTTCCTGATTCACCGTGAGGCTGTTATTGCTGCTAAAGGTTTCCTGTCTATCGGTCGAGAGTAGAATATCACCCTTTTTTAAGTCGAAACTGTTGGTGGTCCCTATCGTGATATCCGCCGACACGTAGTGCGTGGCCGTCACTTCAGCATTGCTATCGTTAATATCAAAATCATCTAGGTTAAACACCGCCGAGAAGGTGCCGTCGGTGGTGTTCGCCGGAGAGCCATTTGGTTCGAAACTCAAATTAGGATCGCTCACCTGCAGCACGGAGCCTTCGGTCCAGCTGCTTAAGCCCGGCGTGGTCGCACCACCTTCATCACCCGCGGTGCTCAGCCAAAGGCCTGCCTCCTGGTCCCTTACATCGAGTGTAATAGTACCGTTAGCCGGCCCCGAGCCTGCATCATCTTCTATGTGGCTAGTGATGGTAATATCGTCACTCAGGCCACTTTGTGGCGCAAAAGCCACCGCCGCCAACGCGGCATTGACATCATCAATTGAACCCACAGCCGTCCAAACACCGGCATCACTGTCGTAAGTGCTAGTAAGCGCACCAAATGTGCCGGTAGTTAAACTACCCGCCGTGTTGTCAGACAAGGTAAGCCTTGCAGTTATGGTATCGGCAGCATCCAGATCAGTAACAACAATATCGTCCAGACCAATACTGCTTTCGCCCAGCGCGTAAATCTGAGTCTGGCTTAAGTTGGTGGCCGTCGGAGCGACATTTGAATTGGCAATGGTAAGCGCATTTACGACGCTCGAGCCGCCAATGCTTAGCGACACATCGGAACCATCGAACAAAATCTGCGCATCGACGTCAGTTGCGGCTAAGGCGCTGTCTTGCTGCGTCGCATTGACCGTCAGCACAGTAACGTCACGCTTTTGTGTAAGGACGACATCTAGAGCGTCGGAGCCAATCTCGGTATTGGCATTGGTGGTAATTAACAATGAACCCGCCGACAGACTTTGCCCCCCCAAGGTCATGGCTTCTTCAAGCAACTCCAGACCCTGTATCTGGTTGTCGGTGCTCTCTAGCATAGTGTCGCCAAGCAGTAAATCCTGCCTTCCATTGGTATTGTCGTAGGTCGAGATATCGGCGTGAACATTGGGGTCGGAGCGGGCAATGATATAGGTGCCTGCCGTCAGTGAGGTATCGACGCCGATGGTCGTGTCCTGTTCGACTATCGTAACGGCGTGAAAATTAGCCGGTGAGGTGCCATTGGATTTAAAAATAGCGTCTTCTAAAAGGAATTCATACTCCCCTGTTGAGGGGGTATAAACCAACAGGTCGGTATTGTTCACGGTAATCGTGCCGCCACCGGTGGTCGCAACATTAAAATCTGCTTTATCGTCGGCGCGCATCGAGAGCACGATCTGCCCTACCTGCAAATCATAGGTCCCGGTCACACCGCCAATGTAGGTATCAACCGTCACGGCGTTATTCACGTGGTGCAGCGCGCGAACATTTTCTGCAAAGCTGTGCGCTATCGAAAAAGTGCCATCAGTAATACCGCTCGCGCCATTACCCAGCTCCAGGCTGAGATCCGGGTTATCGAACATCACCACATCCTGTGCGCTGAAGCTGAAACCATTGTTGTCGGTGGCACTATCGTCGGCACTCAACCAGAGCCGGTCGGTATTCAGTACAAACTGCCAAGACTCCTGCACTTGCTGGCTGAATGCGATCGAGGTCGCTACGTCGCCTTTACGGTATTCCAGATCCCAGTCACCACCCAGGCTTTCGGCGCCGGTCAAATCGTTACTGGCTGCTACATCAGCACCCGTTAAGTCTGCTAGCGCATCAATCAGCTGCTGGCCGTTTTCACCTGCGGCCAGGTTACAGCCGTAAATCAGAATATCTGCTTCGTCATCAAAGGCCGTACTCCAGCCTTTGATCGTGTCGCTATATTGAGCCAAGGTATCATTGCTCAGCCAACTACTGCCGACCTGAAAACCCTGCTCATTACCGTGGCTGATCAAATGCACCGCGTCGAGGTTCTGATGCGCGCCCAAGAGCTCACCTACTTGTTCAATGCCGTCGCGCTCGCTATCGAGCATATATACTAGGTAATTACTGTCGCCCGATGGCGATAAGCCGTCTATCAGCTCAAGATAATTGGGTGTATTCGGGTCGACAATAATCAGTTCGAGCGGCTGATTGTTTGCCTCTGCTGAGTTTATTGCTGTTGCGGCGAGCATATCACCAAGCAAAGCCTCATCGAGGCCCGACTCGGCGTTCGGTAAAATCGCGCTTAAGGCAGATAATTCGGCGTCATTCGAGGCCTTACTATAGCTATCGCTAAAAGCCGCGTCCTGAAATGATGAGCTACTGCGACTGTCAGAGAAGGCCTGCGCCCACTGGTTCAGTGCCGCGCTGTTTTCGAATTCAATGCTCGTCGCTTCTGTTTGATCCGTTAAGGCTTCGGCTGCCAGCGTCCCACCAAGCAAGTCCGCCGACAACAATACTCTGGGCTCCAGGGCCTCAAGCGCAAACGGCAACACGACCGGCTTACTTAAGGCTCGTTTTGGTTTTAAAAAGCTCAAGCAAAACAGCTGTTTTAATCGGGAGGGTTTCAACGATGCATTCATAGGTTTTTCACAGAAGCTGAGATCATAAGCAAACTGCGCAATGACTCGAATAGCGTGTCACTTTCACAGCTGAGTTTAAGTGTGGGGAATAGACTAAGTGAATCATAGTGGAATCACCCTCAGAGCGCAGCGCTGGTCAACAAACTGTAGCCATTCTTTACACAACCCCGCATTAACTAAGGGCCAGATGCCGGAACCCGGTCGTTCAGACCATGTTGAAAGCTTAGTTCACACTTTAAACCAGCCGGCAAGCCATAGTTTGGGTTAGGCAGTTCCAGTCGAACACTAAAGGTTCTGCTCGCCGCATCACCCATTCGATCGACCTCTATCACTTCTGCTTTTCTCGGATTGTCGGTATCCAACTCAGGGTAAACGAGCCCCTGCATGCCGACTTCAATTTGACCGAACAGCTCCATGGGGACGACTGCCTCGATCAATAAAGGGTCGAGTTGAGCGACACGCACAACCGGTTGATCCTCAACATACTCGCCCTCGACCTTGAATTTTTCGACCACAAAACCACTCAAGGGCGAACTCAGCGTCTTTTGGCGCAACTGGGCCTTGGCACGAATCAATTCGAGTTCACGCACTGTTTTCAGGTCCTTGGCTTGCTGCAGTTCCCAGCGACTCAGCTCTACTTCGCGCGCGGCTTCATCGCGAATTTCGACCGAAACTGCTTGTCGCTCGTGTAACTTATCAATGCGTACTTGCCGTTTCTCATCAAATAACAGGTTTACATCGGCCAGCTGTATTTCGGAGTCGATACCGGCCCGAGCCTTTGCCAATGCAACCGTTGCACGTTCAACGCTGTTTTCGAGCACCGCCAGTACGTCACCTTTCTCTACGCGCTGAGAGCGTTCCACACTGACCTTACTCAGCACGCCGGGCACAGCACTGCTCACATCTGCAACTTTGTAAGGGTTAATAACACAATCAACAGGCGGAATGGGCTCGGCTTCAAGGCCAGGTGCCAAGACGAAAAAGCAAAGTGCGCATAAACGCTTTGATGCAGCACCTGATGAATGTAAATTTGTTAACTTGCTATGTATTTTTCGAAGGCGAGGGAAGGATAGTCCGGCAAATCTAGGCACGCGTTATTCCAGTATCAGTAAATCAATAGGGGGATACATAAGTTATAGATGATATCGCTGCGATTACAAACATAAGCAGCATGCTAACTCCCCAATAATAGCGCATGGGAATCGCCCCGCCTGCGGGTCAAATATCAAATTCGCGCAACAGCATTCTTCTGAACCCCCGATACGCAAAACCTGCCAGAGACTGAGGCGGTGACCGGACCAGCAGATCAACTCGGCCTGCCAGAAAACTCAAGGGATAGTCGTCTAGCCAGACCTCCAGCCGATAGACATTATCAATTGCTGTCAGGCCCTTGGTATCACGCGCATCAACCATAATGTCGCCACCACCCAAACTCCCCAGCATGGCGCTGGGCAAGGCCTTGGTCGCACTCGGCACGGCCATCCCTAGCGTCCCGGTGAGGCTCAATTGAGGCATGCTTAGCATTTTGACTTCGACATGAGAATGGGCTTCTTTTAAGGCTGCCAGTTTCGACTCAGGAATAAGCACGCTGATCTTCACGCGCTCGGTATTCACCACCGAAGCCAACAGTTCCCCTTTTTTGAAGTAGCGCCCATTCAGGTCGTGTACCTTGCTATAAGTGACCACCCCCGCCTGGGAGCTATATAGCTTCAGGTTCGAGAGGCGTGCCTCCAGCGCTTCAATTTCGGAGTCCGTTTGCGCGAGCGCTTCTTTTAGAATCTGGGTGTCGACTTTATCCCGCTGCGATGCTTCAGCTATGCGGGCCTCAAGCTCTGCTTGTTGAAAACGCATGACCTCCAACTGCGTCGCTAATTCGGGGTTTTCAAGCATCACCAGCATCTGCCCTGCCTTAACATAAGCTCCGTCACGAACAGCGACCACACTCACCAGGCCTTCTTCGTGTACCCTCACACTAGCGTTCTCTGGCAAGCTAATAACACCTTCGAGATGAGTTGAACTTTTTACCGGTAACCACAACACCAGACCCAACAACGATGCAAACCCAGCCGTCACCACAAGCAAGCGCATTTGCTTATGATTTTTACGCGCCAGCTCCGCCAGCGACAACAAGCTTTTTACCGCGGGCCACAGCAGCTGTTGCAGCAAAAACCAGCAGGCTAATAACACTCCCACAACGAAAAACTTGCTGG
This sequence comes from Oleiphilaceae bacterium, assembly GCA_041624095.1. Lineage (GTDB taxonomy): Bacteria > Pseudomonadota > Gammaproteobacteria > Pseudomonadales > Oleiphilaceae > PZPK01. The sequence goes on along the minus strand of JBFJVR010000082.1, from coordinate 2,899 downwards.
CGACAAAGAAGGCAATACTAAAACTTATCAATAGCTTGTAGGCGCCCGCAGCCAGCCCGTAAACTGCTAACCAACGCGCTTCGCCTCGCCCGCTAACCGGGCTGCTTAAGTCGGGTAGACCGAGCAATAGGCGCTTACTCCAGTAAGCCAAATAACGGTTTGAGCGGCTATAAAGATTGGGCATTTCAATGGCATCTGCCAGCACGTAATAGCCGTCGAAGCGCAGCAAGGGATTACCATTCACAAAGACAGTCGACAAGCCGCCTACCAGCGCTATGTTGAAGGCCATATCACTTAGCCAGCCGGCTTCGGTATTGAGCCAAACCAGCAAGGCCAGTGATGCAAGGCACAATTCGACTAGAATCCCCGCCGCTGCGACCAGCATGCGCTGCTGCTTACTCACGAACTGATGGCTACTGCTTGCATCGACATAGGGCACAGGAATAAACACCAAAAACAACACGCCCATGTCGTGTACTTCGCCGCCCCAATGCTTAATCGCGATCGCATGGCCCAGCTCATGCAAGCCCTTAACCAAGGGGTACAATAACCAAAGCAAGAGCAGGTTCTGCGGGTTCATAAAGCGCACCGCCCAGTGCTCCACCAACTCCCCCCAATGGCTATAAGCAATGACGCTGCCCAGGCAGATCACCAGCAACATCAAACGGAAAAATGCCGCGCTGAACACAAAACCGCAATAGGGCCGCAGTTTCTCGAGCAGCTGATCGGGATCTAATAAAGAGAACTTTACCGATAACGGGCGACCCCAGCGCTGAAACCCGCTGCGCCGTTTGAACTGGTCGTGGCGCTGATACAGGTCCATTGCCGATACGGGGACATCACCTTGAAGAAGATCTTTCTCGATCAGGTTTGCGAGCAGCTGAACCACTTCGGCCTGACTTGGCGCCGCCTCCCCTTCTTCTTGCTGCAAGACCTGATAGGCCTCACCCACGCGGGTACTGCCATTGAGTCGCTGAAGAAAGCGAAACACTGACCTAGGGCAACGGAAATTCTGGGCTCCCAGAGGGTCGGCGATAATGTGCCAGGTCTCGCCGCGGTAGACGTGGCTAGAAAAGCTTAAATGCGGGCGTAACTGAGGCCTTAGCTCGCTGAACTGAGCCCACAGCTGAGGGTCAAGCTGCAACATCTACAAGCTCCAGGACCATAGACGCAGGCGTAACCAATCGAGCATAGGATGCGTGGCAATCCACAACAACGATGCCTCACCCACCTCAACCTTGGCGACACCTTCCATCCCGGGTCGTAAGTCCAAGCCCTGCTTGTCGATACGGGCTTCGGTCCGATACCAGAGTCGACCTTCGTCCTGCTGATACATCGTCGCCACTTTTTCAATCACGATCGGAATGCTTTGGTCGGGGTAGGCTTTCAACCTCAACTCCCCTGTTTGCCCGACACTGACATAGGGCATATCTTGCTCGTTAAGTTCGAGCACCACACGAAACATATCGAGTGGCGCAACTTCAAACAGCACTTGCCCCTGCTCAACAGGCGCCCCCAAGGCGCGTGATAAATCGCCCTGTACTATCAGACCATCAATAGGAGCCAGTAAACGTGCGCGCTTCAAGCGCTCTTGCAGCAATTGTATCTGCGCTTCGGCCTGCGCTATTTGCGACTTGATAATGCGCGATTTTGCATGACTCAGGCCAGCCAGTTCCATCCGGTACTGTTTACGATATTCGTCTTGCTGATTCTGCAAACGGCTTAATTCAAGCTGCAGCGGTTTATCGTCCAGTTCTGCAAGTACATCACCGGCGACAACCGCATCGCCCGCGCGCCTATACGAAGCCTCGATATAGGCGTCAAAAGGCGCGACCACCGCGCGCTGCATGTTGGCCTCCAGATTCGCAGGGACACGAATTCGATATGTGCTTTCAACAAACCAGGTCGTACAAAGCACCAGCCCAAAAAGCAATGCGAACCAAGCAGGCCTGCCAAAATTCCCTTGCCGCCAGCGGCGGTAATGTTTACTTAGCTGCGAACGGCTTCGTTGCAGCAGATTCTGCCCGGATTCCGCCTTCAGACTCAGCAAAGACACCAGTAAATCTGCCTGTTCGCGCTCTTCGGTGCTCAGCGCTCGCCCCTCAAAATATAAGCCAATAGCGTGCTCATCCGCACTCTTTGATACGACAAGCGCACTGGTTTGAGCTTCTTCAGAGATGTCGTCTTTCAGACCCTCAAATTGCTCCTGTATACGCTGGCACAGCTGCTTTACCAGGTTACTGCGCGCATCGAAATTCGCGGTATGAGACAAGGTGATTAATTCAGCCTCTCCGTTTCTAATACCCGCCAGCGCAACGCGCTCAAACCCCTTCTTTACCAGAGCATTGACGACCTGCATACCCGCCGCTACGAAATTGGGAGCGTCCAATACGCCTCGAACCTGCGCAAATAATTCACTGCCGTCAGGCCTATCGTGCGAGGCTTCAGTGCCCAATTGCGCTGTTGCAGATTTACTGTCGAGGGTGGCAAACATCAATACCAACCAACGCTCGGCCCAAGCCAACAATTGCAACAACACGGCCTGTTGCTTTGCCTGCGCAGCGACATCGAGCAATACCGCTCCATTAAAATGCGCTTCAATATGCAAGGGATAGGCGATGCGAATAGAGGCTTGTTCACCACTTTCATCAAGCGTCACCACAGGCCCCTTTTGAGCTTTTAACAGGGGTAGCATGGTGAAAAAGATCGTACTATCAAGGCTAGCATCCGGCCATGTCGCGGCCGCTGAGTGTGCAGCTTCAGCGTCGAGAGAGTCTACAACAATCGCTGACTGCACACCGGGCATCATCTGGCATAACTGCTTGAGCCACTCACTTAACATTGACTAGCGCTTCCTTTTTAAATAGTTAATACGCAAGAAATCTCAGTCACAACTTAG
>JBFJVR010000081.1:0-9041 GCA_041624095.1 Oleiphilaceae bacterium | reverse complement strand
GGGGCAGTGAGCGACAATGAGCAGTGTCTTGTTGGACATAGTCCACCTATTGCATTACAAGGTGTTTAAAGGTGCTTGCGCTTGCCTGCACCTTTAAACACGGGTGGTTTACTCAGGGTAATGCTGGTCCGAAGCGGCCAGTGCCTTGCCGGTATCACAGGCATGCCCTTGTTCTTTCAGCACTGCGCCGAGTGAGGCAAGACAGTGGCGCACATTCTTGCGAGTACAGCCGTTGCCCATGAGGCCAATGCGCCAGGCTTTACCGGCAAACTTGCCCAAGCCGGCACCAATTTCGAGGTCGTATTGTTCAAGCAGGCTGGAACGTACCGCTGCATCGTCGACGCCATCAGGAATCCTAACCGCATTGAGCTGGGGCAGACGGATGTCTGCATCGACGAGCATCTCGATTCCCAATGCTTCCAAGCCTGATGCGAGTGCTTCATGGTGTTGCTGGTGACGAGCCCAAGCCGTTTCGAGCCCTTCTTCGTGTAATATCAATAGTGCTTCATGCAAGGCATATAGGCTGTTAACCGGTGCGGTATGATGGTAAGTCCGCTTCGCACCTTCACCCCAGTAGTCCATGACCAGATTGAGGTCGAGAAACCAGCTCAGGTTTTTGCTCTTGCGCTGTTTAATTTTTTCGACGGCTTTGTTGCTAAAGCTGACCGGAGATAAGCCGGGGATGCACGACAGGCATTTTTGCGTACCGGAGTAAATGGCATCGATACCCCAGTCATCAACCCGGAGTTCGCTGCCGCCTAACGAGGTAACCGCATCGACGATGCTAAGGCAATTATGCTGTTGCGCAAGCGCACACAGGGCTTGGGCATCGGAGCGCACGCCGGTCGATGTTTCGGCATGCACAAAGGCAAGTATTTTTACTGTCGGGTTTGCCTTTAAGGCACTTTCTACTTGTTGTAGACCAACCGCTTCGCCCCATTCGAAGTCAACGGTATGGACAACTGCGCCCGCTCTTTCGGCGACCTCTTGCATGCGGTTGCCGAACACGCCATTTTTGCAAATCAACACTTCGTCGCCGGCTTCAACCAGATTCATAAAGCAGGTTTCCATGCCAGAAGAACCCGGCGCAGAGACCGGAATAGTCAGCTCATTTTTAGTTTGAAACGCATACTGCAGCAGGGTTTTGATATCGTCCATAAGTGCGACAAAACTGGGGTCGAGATGCCCCACGGTTTGTTGCGAAAGTGCTTTAAGCACACGTTCGGATACGTCAGACGGTCCGGGTCCCATCAAAATTCGTTTGGGGGGCTTGAATGAATGCATAATTTTTAAGGCCGTATTGTTGTCGTTATTTATTAAGCTTGGGCTAACACGGCCCGCTGAGTGGGAACCGTTGTTAGCTGGTTTGCAAAACTACTCATATCCTCAGTATAGCGGGGCTTTTAAGCGGAAAGATGACCTTGGCCACAAATTTTGTAAAAGCTTGTTTCAAATCCGAAGCGACGTTATTTGCTTAAGGAGGTAGGCGTAACGCGCAAGACCTCTTCGATGGTGGTTTGGCCGGCGGCAATTTTATGCGCACCGCTTAACCTTAATGAGTGCATGCCTTCTTTTATAGCTTGTTTGCGAATGTCATTTACCTGACCCTGCTCATGAATCAGACTCTTTATTGCTTCGCTCATGGGCATGATTTCGTAGACGCCAGCGCGACCCCGATAGCCGGTGTTTCTGCACTCTAAACAGCCAACAGGTTGTGCGGCTTTGCTTGGTAGGCTGGTCTTCCAGGGGTGAACCAGTGCCTGCCAGTCTGCTTCTTCTATTTGATGTGGCTGCTTGCACGCGGGGCACAGGGTCCTGACCAGACGCTGTGCCATTACGCCCAATACGGTAGCTTTGATCAAATAGGGAGGGATTCCGAGTTCCATTAAACGGCTGACCGAGCTGGGAGCATCGTTGGTGTGTAAGGTCGACAAGACTAAATGCCCGGTGAGTGCTGCTTGCACAGCCATTTCGGCAGTTTCTAAATCACGTATTTCGCCAATCATAATAATGTCGGGGTCTTGGCGCATCAGGGCACGAATGCCTTCCGAAAAACCGAGGTCGATATTGTGTTGCACCTGCATTTGGTTAAAGGCCGGTTCGACCATTTCTATCGGGTCTTCGATAGTACTTACGTTTACTTCTGGCGTTGCCAGTTCGCGCAGGGTGGAATAGAGAGTAGTTGTTTTACCGGAGCCGGTGGGGCCGGTCACCAGAATAATACCGTGCGGTTGGCTAATCATGCTGTTCCAGCGTCGCAGGTCTTCTTGTCCAAATCCTAGGTCTTCGAAGGAACATTGCAAGACCTCAGGGTTGAAAATACGCATCACCAGTTTTTCGCCAAAAGCGGTTGGCAAGGTCGCAAGCCGGAGTTCGATTTCGTGCTCTGTTTTGTTCTTGGTTTTGATCCGCCCATCTTGTGGTTTGCGCTTTTCGGCTACGTTCAAACGCCCCAGAATTTTTAGCCGGCTGGTTACGGCGATGCCAACCTTGGCCGGGAACTCGTAGACGTTATGCAGCACCCCGTCGATGCGGAAGCGCATTTGGGCGATGTCCCTGCGCGGTTCAATATGGATGTCGCTGGCGCGCTGGTCGAAGGCGTATTGCAGTAACCAGTCAACAATGCTGATGATGTGCTGGTCGTTGGCGTCGGGGTTGGCCTTGCTGCCCAACTCGAGCATTTGTTCGAAGTTTTGTGCGTAGTTTGACGAATCCGATTGCAAACCTGCTTTGTTGACGGAGTGTGCCAGTTCATAAAACTCGACAGTAAAACGTTTGATATCCGCGGGGTTTGCGACTACGCGCTTGATGGATTTTTTGAGCACATGTTGCAGGTCTTTTTCCCAACTGTTGACAAAGGGCTGGGCGCTGGCGATGACGACTTCTTCGGAGTTGATATCTACCGCGAGTATTTGATGACGTTGTGCAAAGGCAAAAGACATGACCTGAGCAGTATTGAGCGAATCAATCTTCAGGGGGTCGATGCTGAATAGGGGTTGTTGTGCCCAATCTGCCAGCCATTGAGATAAGCGTTCAAGAGAGAGCGGTTCGCCCTTGGGGGTTTTGCAGTTTCCGTCGGCGATGGTTTCGAGGGGGTGTTGCTTCGCCTGTTTTTGGCCCTTTGGTGTCGATAAGAGCTGCGTCGCGTCGTGCTCGCTTAGCAGTTCATCGAGCTGTAATCGCTTGATGATGTCGTTAAAGGTTAACACTCTGGATTCGCTCGACACGATGGACATTCACTTCCCCTGTTGGTACTGGACCGTATTTAGAACTCTTTGCCCAATGCGCGTTCCCATTTTACGTACATCATCGCGGCGCAAAAGATAATCACGCTTAAGGCGGTTATAAACAAGTCTAGACTACCCCCTTGCGACAAAAAAGATTCCACCACCGATTGGGTGAAATAGAACAGTACGATAAAACAGAGCCATATATGTGCGCGTAATTGCTGGCTTAGTATCCCCGGCAGTACCAGTAATAGCGGTACCAGCTTAATACACAAAATAAGCAGCGGAGAGCTTTGTTCGGGCAAGTAAAATGGCAGGCTGGTGACGATCATCATTAACAGCATCAAGGTGTAGCAATAGCTGGTAATGATGTGAGCGTAGTGGCTTTTTTTGCTTATCTGCATGGCAGGTCGGTTCCTAAGTGATTGGCGGCGTCGCGCGATCTATCATTGCTAAGGTGGCAGGGCTTGGTTGACGGCGGTCTGTTAGTGCTCATGATGACTGCAGTTTTAAGGCAATAGCCGCGAGTCGTTTGCCTTGGGCCTGTGCCAGCCTGATTTCGTGATCCGATAAGGTCGGGTCAGCCTCGGCAGCAAAGTGGCTGACGCCATAAGGTGTGCCGCCGGTGCGGGTGTCGTTGAGTGCGCTTTCGCTGTAGGGCAAGCCGCACAGCAGCATGCCGTGGTGCATTAAAGGCGTCATCATCGACAGCAAAGTGCTCTCTTGGCCACCGTGCATGCTGCCGGTGGAGGTAAAGACGCTAGCGGGCTTGCCTTCGAGTGCGCCAGCTATCCATAAGTCACTGGTAGTGTCGAGAAAGTATTTCATTGGCGCGGCCATGTTGCCAAAGCGGGTTGGGCTTCCTAATGCTAGAGCTGCACAGTTTTCGAGTTCTTCCTTACTGCAGTATAAGGCGCCTTCTGCTGGAATAGCGGGTTCGCTGGCTTCAGTTTGCGGCGACACGGCGGGCACTGTGCGAACCAGGGCTTCAACTCCCGCTACCTGTTCGACACCTCGCGCAATCTGCAGCGCAAGCGCTGCCGTCGCGCCATGGCGCGAGTAATACAGGACCAAAACATAAGGCGCGTCGCGCTGAGTCATTTGAGCAGTTCCAGTACGTTTTCGGGTGGGCGACCAAGTACGGCGCGTTCGCCTTTAACAACGATAGGGCGTTCAATCAGCTTCGGGAATTCCGTCATCGCGGCGATAAGTTGCGCGTCGCTGAGTTCGGGATTCTTCAGTTGCTGGTCTTTGTAGTCTTGCTCGCCTTTGCGCAAGAGTTCGCGAGCAGCAATACCAAGTTTGCTAAGCAGGGAATTCAGTGTGGCCGCATCGGGTGGCGATTCAAGATAAAGTACAATCTCCGGCTGAATGCCTTGTTCTTCGATAAGCGCTAAAGTCTGGCGCGATTTAGAGCAACGTGGGTTGTGGTAAATTTGAATGTCTGTCATGGTTTGCCGTTTCTGTGTTAACGATAAATTACGGGGCAGTGCAAAAGCCCACCATTCTAGCAGGAGAGAGCCTTGAGGTTAAAAGTTGTTTTATCAATATTCTGTTGTTTGCTCTTGGGGGCATGTTCCGACAAGCGTCTGCACCTTGAAGAAGGGGGCGAGGTTTCATTAGCTGACTATGCGGGGCAGTGGTTGGTGGTTAACTATTGGGCGGTTTGGTGTAAGCCCTGTATTGAAGAAATACCAGAGTTGAATGCCCTGCATCAGCAGCCCGGGTATACGGTGTTTGGCGTCAATTTTGATCGCGCCAGAGGTGAGGAACTGCAACAGCAGTTGGATCAGCTCGGTGTCGGGTTCCCGCAGTTGAGTGTTGATCCACGCGAGCTGTTTGAGCAAAAACGGCCAGCCGCATTGCCAGCGAGCATGATGATTTCACCGGGCGGGCAATTTGCTGGTTGGTTAATGGGCCCGCAAACCAGTGAGACAATAAAAAAGCACATTCTGCAATACGAAAGCAGCAACTGATCGTGTTAAGATCAGCCGCTTGATCGCACATTGAATCGCGCAGGCAATGTTGGCTTTTTACCTGACGCTTAGCGATATTGCCGCTTCTAATTTAACGCTTTTGCTAGCTTAACGACGCACACTAAGAGACCTATGTCAGCCGAATTTGTCCATTTAAAAGTTCACACCGAGTTTTCGCTCAACAATGGTTTGGTGCGTATCAAACCGCTTTCAGGAAAGCTTGCGCAAATGGCCATGCCCGCGGTCGCGATTACCGACCAGTCGAACTTGTGCGCGCTGGTGAAGTTTTATAAGGCGGTGCGTGGTGCAGGGGTAAAACCAATTGTGGGTGTGGACATCTGGCTTGATAACCCCGAAGAGCCCGAGCGTCCAAGTCGCCTCACTTTGTTGGCAAAAAACGAGCGCGGCTATCGCAATATGACCGAGTTGGTTTCGAAGGGCTTCACCGAGGGGCAGCATTGGGGCCGGGCGATTATCAAGCAGGCCTGGCTGGAGCAAGCCGCTGATGGCTTGATTGCGCTGTCGGCTGCGAAAGAGGGTGAAATTGGCCGGGCGTTGCTGGCGGGTAAAGTCGAACTGGCAGAGCGGCTGGTACAGCGCTGGATGTCTGTCTTTCCCGATAGCTTTTATCTTGAATTACAACGCACTCAAAGACCTAACGATGAAGAGTGTGTGCATCTCAGTGTGGCCTTGGCCGAGAAGTTTCATTGCCCTGTGGTCGCCACGAACGATGTGCAGTTTATCGCCCAGGAAGATTACGACGCGCATGAGGCCAGAGTGTGTATTGCCGAAGGTGACACGCTTGATGACCCGAAACGCGAGCGTCGCTATAGCGATGAGCAATATCTTAAGACCGGGGAGCAGATGCGAGCCTTGTTCGAGGATATTCCCGAGGCCATCGAAAATACGCTCGAGATTGCAAAACGCTGCAATGTAGAACTGCGCCTTGGCGAGTATTTTTTGCCCCAGTATCCGATACCCGAGGGCATGGGTATGGACGACTTTTTCCGCAAGATATGTCGCGAAGGTTTAGACGAGCGTCTGAAGGTTATCCTTGCCGGGCAGGAACAACCTGAAAAGCGACAGGAATATTATGATCGGCTCGACTTTGAGCTGAATATCATTCTGCAAATGGGTTTTCCGGGATACTTCCTGATCGTAATGGACTTTATCCAATGGGCCAAGAACCATGATATTCCTGTTGGGCCTGGGCGTGGCTCGGGTGCCGGTTCACTCGTCGCCTACGCACTTAAAATTACCGACCTTGACCCTCTGGAGTACGACCTGCTGTTCGAGCGCTTCCTGAATCCGGAGCGGGTCTCGATGCCCGACTTTGACGTTGATTTCTGTATGGATGGGCGCGACCGCGTCATTTCTTATGTGGCCGACCACTATGGCCGCGAAGCGGTATCACAGATTATTACCTTTGGTACGATGGCGGCAAAAGCGGTGGTTCGCGATGTCGCCAGGGTGCAGGGGAAATCCTATGGTTTGGCCGATAGGCTGTCCAAGATGATTCCCTTTGAAGTCGGCATGACCCTAGGCAAAGCCATCGAGCAGGAGCCCTTGCTCAAGGAGTTCATCGAAACCGATGAAGAAGCCGGTGAAATATGGGAAATGGCGCTGAAGCTTGAAGGCGTTACCCGAAACGTCGGTAAGCATGCGGGTGGTGTGGTAATCGCACCGACCAAGTTGACTGATTTCGCGCCTCTTTATTGTGATGAGCAGGGCGGCGGTCTGGTCACCCAGTTTGACAAAAATGACGTTGAAGATGCCGGGTTGGTGAAGTTCGACTTTTTGGGCTTGCGGACCCTGACGATTGTCGATTGGGCCTTGAAAATGATTAACCCCAGGTTGCTCGCCGAAGGGAAAGAAGCGGTCAATATTGACCATATTCCGCTCGATGATCCGGCCTCGTTCCGGCTGTTAAAAACAGCAGATACTACCGCTGTGTTCCAGCTGGAATCACGCGGTATGAAAGACCTGATCCGCAAGCTCCAACCCGATAACATCGAAGATATGATTGCACTGGTGGCGCTATTTAGACCGGGGCCACTTGAGTCGGGCATGGTAGATGACCTTATCAACCGGAAACACGGCCGGGCGCAAGTCGCATACCCGCATCCGGATTTTCAGCACGACAGCCTCAAGACCATTCTGGAGCCGACCTACGGGGTTATTGTATATCAGGAGCAGGTCATGCAGATCGCACAGACGCTTGCCGGGTATACCCTTGGTGGTGCTGACTTGCTGCGACGAGCGATGGGTAAGAAAAAACCCGAAGAAATGGCCAAGCAGCGTACCTTGTTTAAAGAAGGTGCCGAGAGTCAGGGAATTGACCCAGATCTGGCGATGAAGATATTTGATCTGGTAGAGAAGTTCGCCGGCTATGGTTTTAACAAGTCGCACTCTGCTGCCTACGCCATCGTGTCGTATCAAACGCTGTGGTTGAAAACGCATTACCCCGCCGAATTCATGGCTGCGGTACTTACTGCAGATATGCAGAATACCGATAAAGTAGTAACGCTGGTCGAAGAGTGTCGCCAAATGAAGCTGGCCTTGGTGTTGCCAGACGTGAATACCAGTGAATACACCTTCACCGTCGATGACGCCGGGCAGGTGGTGTATGGTTTGGGAGCGATTAAAGGGCTGGGCGAAGGGCCAGTAGAAAGCGTGCTCGAAGCGAGAGCCGCAGGCGGGCCCTTCAAGAATATTTTTGATTTTTGCGACCGGGTGGATTTAAAGCGCGTCAATAAGCGTGCACTGGAAGCGATGATTCGCTCCGGTGCCTTGGACTCAATTGGGCCCAGTCGAGCCCGCTTGATGGCGTCGATAGAAGAAGCAGTGCAGCGGGCAGACCAGAACTCACGCAATCAGAATGCCGGCATGGAAGACCTGTTCGGTGAAGTGCTGCCCGACGAAAACGAAGACGTATATGCTGCTTCGGAAGGCATCAGGGAGTGGAGTGAGAAGCAGCGCCTGACGCTGGAAAAGGAAACCCTAGGGCTGTATTTGACCGGGCACCCGTTTGATGAATACGAGAAAGAAGTCAGAAATTTCTCGGCGAATTCGATACTTAACCTTAAGTCGAGTAAAAACCGGGTGACGGTGGTTGGCTTGATTGTTGATATTCGGCTAATGAAGAACAAACGCGGGCAGAATATGTGCTTCGTGACGCTGGACGACCGAACCGCACGGATCGAGGCGACACTGTTTTCGGATACCTTCGACGATTTTCGCGACGCCATCGTAAAAGATACGGTTGTGGCCGTTGAGGGTGTGGCAATGATGGATGACTACAGCGGCGGTATGAAGCTCCGTGCCAGCGCGGTGCATTCGTTAGTCGCGGCACGAGAGCGCTATGCCGACAGACTCGAGCTTAAAGTAAAGCAAACTCAGTTTGAAAACGGATTTATTCAGGGCTTAAAGCGTACCCTGGAGCCCTATCAGTCAGGCGCGTGTCGCGTGACCTTGCGCTATTTGCGCGATGACATTGAGTCCACGATTGAGTTGGGGGAACAGTGGCGAATTCGTCCTGAAGACGAAGTTTTGCAGGATCTGGGCTATCTTATTGGCAAAGATGCAGTACGCTTGATCTATTAACTTTGGGGTGGCTCGGCCCGGGGTGGTGCGGATTTATCCCTGTCTGGCCGATAAGTGCTTGAGTTGCGGCGCGTATTTTGGCGACAATAGCCCTCATTCAGACCAGACTGACGACCGGTGCAAGAGCTAAATGACAAAGGCAAACATGAATTTATACTACCTGGATTTCGAGCAGCCTATTGCAGAGCTGGAAGAAAAAATTGAAGAGCTGCGACTGGTGGGTTCGGACCGGGAG
>JBFJVR010000080.1:0-9057 GCA_041624095.1 Oleiphilaceae bacterium | reverse complement strand
TGCCCTTCTTCCATCAACAACACCCTATCCATTTTGTGGGCAAGTTGAGTATCGTGAGTCACCACGACAAAACTGGTATTGAACTGTTCTTTCAATTCAAGCATCACAGCCTGTATTTTCCGCGCTGTGGTTTCGTCCAGATTACCTGTCGGCTCATCCATCAAAACACACTTCGGTGAGTTCACCAAGGCACGGGCGATTGCAACTCGCTGGCGCTCGCCCCCTGACAACTCCGAGGGTTTGTGGTCTGCACGAGCCATCAACCCCACTTTTTGCAACATATCTGCCGCACAATCATTCGCTTTTTTACGCTGCCAGCCAGCTACATACAGCGGCATTGCTACGTTTTCCAGAGCGCTGAACTCGGGCAGCAAGTGATGAAACTGATAGACGAAACCTAAATACTGGTTGCGTAAACGGGTAAGCACTTTATCAGGGCTGTCACTGAGATTTTTGCCACATAAGCGCACCTCGCCAGAGCTGGCTTTATCCAGACCACCAAGTATATTCAGCAGCGTTGTTTTGCCCGCCCCGGAACTCCCCAATATGCCAACCGACTCCCCGGCTTTTAGCTGAAAATTCAGGTCTTCGAAAATACACAAGGCATTGTGGGCTTCACTATAGGTTTTGCGCAGCCCCAAAGCCGAAATCACCAATTCACTCATAGCGCAGCGCCTCCGCAGGTTCGATTTTCGACGCTCGCCACGCTGGATAAATTGTCGCTAACAAGCTCATACATAAAGCCGAACCGGAAATAATCAGCACATCGCGCAGTAAAAGCTGCGAGGGCAAATCACTAATAAAGTATACGTCTGGGCTTAGAAACTGGGTTTTCAATACCATTTCGATAAACTGGATAATTTCGCTCACATTCAATGCCAACAACACCCCAACCGCCGTACCCACCAGCGTGCCTACAATGCCAATATAGGCACCTTGAACAATAAAAATCGCCATAATCGCCGCCGGGCTGGCGCCCATTGTCCGGAGTATGGCGATATCGGATTTTTTGTCGGTAACCACCATCACCAAGGTAGAAATAATATTGAATGCTGCGACCGCCACGATCACCATCAACAGTAAACCAATCATGGTTTTTTCCATGCGAATCGCCTGAAACAGGTTGCCGTGAGTCCGGGTCCAGTCCACGCTATAGAAGCCCTGATCCAGACTACCGGCGATCTGGTGAGCAACACGCGGTGCATCAAACAGGTCGTGCATGCGTAACCGCAAACCATGCACATAACCTTTCATACGCAGGATTTTTGCTGCGTCGTCCAAGTGAATTAAAGTGAGGGATGCATCTAGGTCGGCCCCGACCTGAAAAATCCCCTGAACAGTGAAACGCTTCAAGCGGGGGAATACACCTGCCGGCGTAAGCGATGCTTCAGGCAGTACTACAGTCACTTTATCGCCAAGCTCAAGGCGTAGCTGGCGCGCCAGAATTTCGCCGACAATAATGCCAAATTCGCCGGACTTTAACTTATCCAAGCCGCCTTGAACCATGTGCCTGGAGATGATCGAAACGTCTTTTTCTTCGTTGGGAAGAATACCGTTGAGCTGAATGCCGTTAACCACTCCCTGGCTGGTCACCATGCCCTGCGCCTGAATAAAGGGAGCGGCTGCCTGTATCTCACTGCGGGCTGTCAGTTCACGGTCTAGCGTTTGCCAATCGCTCATGCTCCCATAAGGCTTGATCACCGCATGCGGAACCATGCCGAGTATGCGTTGCTGCAACTCTCGGTCAAAGCCATTCATCACCGATAACACAGTTATGAGCAGCGCCACCCCGATGATCAAACCGACCATTGAAGTAAGAGAGATGAACGATATAAAGTGATTGCGGCGCTTCGCTGAGGTATAGCGCAGACCGATTCTGGCTGGATATAGTTTTAACATCGCGCGATTAAAACATACCTTTTACGAAGCAAACAACAAATCTATGCAGCAAGCGCATAAAGTTTTTGCTTTAATAGGGAATAAATATATTTCACACGGCGAACAAAGATGAGTGAGTCGATTAAAACAGTGACCGAGCTAGCGAATCGCCGGCAATATTTTCGTATTGAAGATAAGGCCTCGGTCGAAGTCGCTGTTATTGAAGCTGGCGGCACCTGTGCAAGTGAGTTTTTTGAACTAAACCCGGAATTCGGACTGATCTCGGAGTTTCAACTGCTCGATGTAGAATCCAAGCACCTCATGCGTACCGTAACCGACAAAGACAAGCATCTTGGCCAGTTATTGCGCATTATCAACAAGAAGCTTGATGCTTTGTCCCGCGTGATCGCGCTAAGCAACCAGCAAACCACAAGCGACAGCATACTCGACATCAATTTGAGTGAGGGCGGTTTATCGCTGCCTTATAAGGAATTCTTACCCGATGCCCAACTATTGGCGATCAAACTTATTTTACTGCCCTCTTATAGCGGGCTGCTACTCACGGGAAAAGTACTATCGACTCAAGGCGAAGCCCCTCCCTACCAACTGCACGTCGAATTTGTGGACATCTCCGACGCTCACCAGCAATTAATTGCTCGGCACATAATGCGCAAGCAAAGCGATGAAATACACTCCGCAGCCAGCACTGAATCGGACCCGGCGCATGCACAGGCAGGTAACAAGGAGCAGTCAGACTAATGTTGCGCGTTATTTTGATGTGTGTCGCCACGTTTTACATGGCGTTTGGCCCGCTGGAAGCCCATGCCGAGGAAATCAACGTACTTATCTCGCAACAAGGAAGCAAAGCGCAACGCGCACAACTTCCAGAAATGGGCCTGAAGCGCAATCAGGTCAAACGCGAGTTCGGGCCGCCTGAAAGCATCAGCCAGAGCCAGGGCCAACCCGTAATCGAAACTTGGCGCTATGCCGAATTTTCAGTTTATTTTGAAGCCGACACGGTGATTCACAGCGTCCTTCATCACCAAGCTCAACACTTACATTCACCCAAGCAGTAACAGGCAAAATGATAGCGAAAACATATTTACCGGCTGAATGGAGCCAGCAATCCGCAATTCAATTAACATGGCCCCATCAAAATACCGACTGGGCCGACCAACTAGAGGCCGTCGAGCGCGTTTACTTCGATCTTGCAGCCGCTATCCTAAAGTATGAAAACCTGCTGGTCAGCTGCGAAGACCCGCTAAAACTACAGGGCATAGAGTCCACGTTAAAACCAATCGCTGAGCGTTCGGGCAGCAAGTTATGCACCTTTACCGTTCCGGCAGATGACACCTGGGCACGCGATCACGGGCCGATTACCGTGTTTGAAAATAAGCAGCCGGTTTTGCTCGACTTCCGTTTTAACGCCTGGGGCGACAAGTACCGCGCCAGTAAAGATGACGCGATCACCAAAACGCTCGCCGAACTTGGCGCATATGGGGCAAACGAAACACGTGCTGTAGATATGATCCTTGAAGGCGGTTCGATAGAAAGCGATGGTGAAGGTACCTTGCTGACAACAGAAAAATGCCTGTTAAACGAAAGCCGGAATAGCGGCTGGAGCAAAAAGCAAATAGAAGCTGCACTCCAACAACACCTTGGGGTCAAGCGCACGCTCTGGCTGAAACATGGTTTTTTGGCAGGTGATGACACCGACGCACACATTGACACCTTGGCGCGATTCTGCACGCGAGACCTTATTTGCTACGTAAGCTGCACGAACGAAGGAGACGAACACTTCGATGAACTCAAACTAATGGAAACCGAACTGCGGGGCTTCGTGCAGGAAAGCGGCCTGCCATACACCCTCGTGCCGCTACCCATGGCAAGCCCGATTTATGACGGCAACAAGCGACTCCCTGCAACCTACGCCAACTTTCTCATTATCAACGGGGCAGTATTAGCTCCGGTCTATGACGTACCTGAAGACCAGCAGGCACTTGAACAGCTGCAAAAATGCTTTCCGAGCCGCGACATCGTCGCCATTAACTGTGCCCCTTTGATAAAACAGCATGGCAGCTTACACTGCATCACCATGCAAATTCCGGCAGGAGTAGTCTCATGACATCGATACACGTCGCCGCTATTCAACATTGCGCCAAACACAGCCCAGCAGCGACACTGGATTATCTGGAACAGGCCATCACCCAGGCAAGTGATCAGGGCGCGCAATTAATTGTTCTGCAAGAGCTGCACAACACCCCCTATTTTTGCCAGACAGAAGACCTCAATTGCTTCGATTTGGCTGAAACCATTCCTGGGCCCAGCACCGAACGACTTGGCGCGATCGCGCAGAAGAATAAGTGCGTGATCGTGGCTTCGCTGTTTGAAAAACGCGCACCGGGGATTTATCACAATACTGCCGTTGTAATAGAGGACGATGGAACAATTGCAGGCATGTACCGGAAAATGCATATTCCGGATGACCCGGGCTTCTTCGAAAAATTCTATTTCACACCGGGCGATGCCGAAGCGGATTCGCTATACGGGTTTAAGCCGGTCAACACCAGCCTGGGTAAGCTGGGCGTGCTTGTCTGCTGGGATCAGTGGTACCCCGAAGCGGCGCGACTGATGGCCCTAGCGGGAGCAGATTTGCTGATTTACCCCACTGCAATAGGATGGGACCCGGCAGACACTAAAGACGAGCAGCAACGCCAGCTGGGTGCCTGGATTACCATCCAGCGCGCTCACGCAGTCGCCAACAACCTTCCGGTGATCGCTTGCAACCGCACCGGGTTCGAAGCGAGCCCTGATGAACACGCTGCGGGTACTCAATTCTGGGGTCAATCATTTATCGCCGGACAACAAGGCGAGCTGATCGCAAGCGCGGACACTGAGCAAGAAACGACACTAATGGCAAACATCGATTTGTCACGTACCGAATATGTTCGCCGTATCTGGCCTTACTTTAGAGATCGCCGAGTTGATGCCTACGGTAATCTGACCTCGCGTTTTTTGAGCAAAAAACTTAAATAAAGGAACTTGGGCATGGCGAATATCAAAGCAATTGATGCGTGTTTACATCAGCTTAACCAGATCATTCTTGGCAAGCCCTTAGCCAGCAAACTATCTCTCACCTGCATGCTGGCAAAAGGACATTTGCTGATCGAAGACATTCCCGGCATGGGGAAAACCACCCTTTCCCATGCTTTGGCGAGTAGTCTGGGCTTAAGCTATCGACGCATACAGTTTACCAGCGACTTGCTCCCCGGCGACTTACTCGGCGTTAATATCTTCGACAAAAACGACGGCAGTTTTCACTTTCACCCAGGGCCGATTTTTGCCAATGTTATCCTGGCAGACGAGATCAACCGCGCATCGCCCAAAACCCAAAGCGCACTGCTTGAGGCAATGGAAGAAAACCAAGTTACCACTGAAGGGGAAACCCGCCCCCTGGAAGCTCCCTTTTTTGTCATCGCTACGCAAAACCCTTCGGAGCAAGCTGGCACCTTCCCCTTACCCGAGTCCCAGCTTGACCGCTTTATGATGCGTATCAGCCTTGGCTACCCTAGCGAAGAAGCCGAAAAACAGCTGTTAATGGGCAGCGATCGGCGAGAACTGGTGAATCAACTCGCTACCGTTATTAATCAGGACGCCTTACTCAAAATTCAGGGCCTTGTAAGCAAAGTGAGCGCCAGCGAAAGCCTGATCAACTACCTGTATCGTTTGGTCGACTACAGCCGCAATTTACAGGGGCACGGGCATGGTTTATCTCCCAGGGCGGCACTGTCCCTATTACAGGCTGCAAAAGCGTGGGCCTTGATTGACGGCCGAAACCACCTGCTGCCCGACGACATACAGGCTGTCTTTCCCAGTGTAGCGGAACACCGTATCAGCTCAGGCTTCCACCACGAATCAAACCCCGTCAGCCAGACAATACTCGACCACGTTGATATATTCTGAATTGATTTTCTGTATCACCTCGATTAAGCAAATCTATCCTCGAAACGCGACGATCATGCTACTATAGCGCGCAATTATTAACTGTTATCAAATGAGGTCGTTCAATGAGTAACACCAAGCATGCCAAGTTGTTGATTTTGGGCTCGGGCCCCGCAGGCTATACCGCCGCCGTTTATGGCGCTCGCGCAAACTTGGAGCCGGTAATGATCACCGGTATTCAGGCTGGTGGCCAGCTCACTCAAACAACAGACGTCGACAACTGGCCTGGCGACGTAGAGGGTTTGCAGGGTCCCGCGCTGATGCAGAGAATGCAGCAGCATGCTGAGCGCTTCAATACTGAAATCATTTTTGATCACATTAACGAAGCAGACCTTTCCAAAAAGCCTTTTCAGCTAAAAGGCGACTCGGGCGAATACACCTGCGATGCACTTATCATTGCGACAGGCGCATCGGCCATGTACCTGGGCCTCGAATCAGAAGAAGCTTTTGCGGGCCGCGGTGTGAGCGCTTGTGCTACCTGCGATGGCTTCTTTTACAAGAATCAAACGGTTTGCGTGGTCGGCGGTGGTAACACTGCCGTTGAAGAAGCCCTGTATTTGTCGAACATTGCGAAAGAGGTCATTCTTATTCATCGCCGCGACACGCTGCGCTCGGAAAAAATTCTACAAGACAAGCTGTTTGAAAAAGCCAAGAATGGCAACATTACCTTGCAGTGGAATCATACACTTGAAGAAGTACTGGGCGACGACGCCGGTGTAACCGGTGTGCGTATCAAATCAACCGAAACCGGCGAAAGCAAAGAACTGGCACTAACCGGCGTGTTCATTGCCATTGGCCACAGGCCCAATACAGAGCTATTCCAAGACCAGCTCGAAATGAGCAATGGCTATATCACCATAAAATCCGGGCTGAATGGCGGCGTTACCGCGACCAGTATCCCTGGTGTATTTGCTGCCGGCGACGTGACTGATCAGGTTTACCGTCAGGCAATCACTTCAGCTGGCTTTGGCTGTATGGCCGCGCTCGACGCTGAAAAATACCTTGATGAACTCTAAGCTGTAGACTTGCAAGATACAAGGAGGCGCGCCCTCCCTGTATCGACCAATGCATATGTCGACTATCCCATGGCTCGATGAAAACATCGAATTTCCGCCTCTAAACACCGCTTTAGACGATCCAAATGGTTTGATCGCCGCAGGGGGCGACCTTTCGCAGGCGCGCCTATTGGCTGCGTATCAACAGGGAATTTTCCCGTGGTACAGCGAAGACCAACCGCTGCTTTGGTGGAGCCCTGACCCGCGCTGCATCGTTTTCCCTGACCAGGCAGAACCTTCGAAAAGCCTGCGAAAATTCATCCGCAAGTCATCCCTTGAACTCAGTTTTAATCGCTGCTTCGCTGAGGTAATCGTCAACTGCGCGAGACTCGATAAGGACGATGGCACCTGGATAACTGAAGAAATGGAACACGCCTACATTGCGCTGCATCAAAATGGCTACGCTCATTCGGTTGAAGTATGGCAAGACGGTGAACTCGCGGGCGGCTTGTACGGCCTGGCGATTGGCCGGTGCTTCTTTGGCGAATCAATGTTTTCTCGTGCTCCCAATACATCAAAAGTCGCGTTTATGGCGCTATGCAGGCAGCTGCATCGCTGGCGCTATGAGTTGATCGATTGCCAAGTCGAGAACCCGCATTTACTCAGCCTGGGCGCACACACAATAGAAAGAACGCAATTCTCTTCTATACTGAAAAAAAGCATTGCAAAGCAGCCAGCTAAGCACGCTTGGCGGTTTGAGGCGGATATGCTGCAACAACTTGCCAATCGCTAAGCTGCTTGATTGAGTCACGCCATGGCCGAGCGCTTTGCAACACAAAGGTATAGAGTGGAACCATGAGCAACCTGCAGACGCTGATCTTTTATGCTACTCCGGAGCACGCGTGCAGCTACCTGCCCGATAAAAAAGCCACGACCATGTTCGTCGACCCAAAGGCGAACATAAACCTTGATATCTATAGCCAGTTATCCGGGCTCGGGTTCAGGCGCAGCGGTAACCATTACTATCGCCCGCACTGCAATGCCTGCAAAGCCTGCGTCCCGTTACGGGTTCAAGCCCGGCGCTATAAACCCAGCCGAAGCCAAAAAAGAATCCAGAATAAAAACAAAGACCTAGAACACAGGGTAATGGCAGCGGACTTCCATGAAGATCACTACTTGTTATATGAAAAATATATTCAAACCCGCCACGCCGACGGAGATATGTACCCCCCTAGCCGTGGCCAGTACCGCTCTTTTCTGGCCGAAAGCCATTCAAGCACACGCTTTATCGAGTTCAGCAAAGGGGGCAAACTCTACGCTGTCGCGGTCGTCGACTTTCTGATCGATGGCTTGTCTGCGATTTATACCTTTTTTGATCCGGAGTTCGAGCATCTTAGCCTGGGTACCTATGCGATACTCTGGCAAATTGCTGAAGCGAAACGACAAAACCTGCCTTATCTTTACCTTGGCTACTTTATTGGCCAATCAAAAAAAATGAACTATAAAAGCAGTTTCAAGCCCTTCGAAGCCCGCATTAACGATTGCTGGCTCGATGAAGAGTACCTGCTTTCAATCGCCCAACAGCACTCTGCTGAATAATAATACAGAAACAACTTTGCGAAACGGCGCTGAATCAGGCAGAATGTCGCTTTTTTAAGCACTGGACGATTGGTGGACCACCCTATGGGTCGGCCAGCGCATTCAATATAAAACGAGGTTACGCTTTAATGGCGAAAGAAGATGTCATTGAAATGGAAGGTACCATCATCGATACCCTTCCAAATACAATGTTCCGTGTTGAACTAGAAAATGGCCATATTGTCACGGCGCATATTTCTGGAAAAATGCGTAAAAACTACATTCGAATTTTAACTGGCGACAAAGTCAAAGTTGAAATGACACCTTACGACTTAACAAAAGGTCGTATCACCTATAGAGCAAGATAAAGAACTACCATACTTATTCAAAAGCTCTAGGTATCGCTAGCCAAGAATATTAGAGGCAAATAAAAAACCCCATCATTTAAATGGGGTTTAATTTTAGCTTTTCACTTTCACTAAGCTTAGGCTGGCACTTCATCAAAATCGAAAGTAATCTGCCCTTCCCTTAAGTTGACGTGCACCTCACCTCCATTCGACAGATTTCCGAATAATATCTCTTCAGCCAATGGTTTCTTGATATC
>JBFJVR010000079.1:0-9115 GCA_041624095.1 Oleiphilaceae bacterium | reverse complement strand
TGCCATAGTACATCCGGTAGTCAATGATCCCGCCCTTGTCTCCCAGACCATGATAGAGTTCAAAGGTGTTATAGGCTAAAGCGGGCATCAAAAGTATGTCGATATTGCCATTATTAAACTGGGCGCCAAACGTCGACAACGTTGTTCCAACGGGCGTCGCACCGGCCAGTTTCGCAAACTTCATCGCCTGAGGGTCGTTATTTAGCACCGACAACCTGCGCCCGGCAAAATCGTCGATACTGTCGATCGAACGGTCATTAACGAAAGCGTACATCGAGCCCACAGGAAAGGTAGCGACAACTTCGTAGTTACCCTGAGTCATTAACTGGCCCGCTCGAGGTCTCGCCAGCGTTGCCAAAACCAGTTCGAGCCCCTTTTTAGAATTAATGGCTCCAATCGCATCCATTGTGCCGCCAAACTTAACAAACTGACGCGACATGATGGCGCTCAGCAACACGGCCTCACACCGCCCAGCTTTGAAATCATTGGCGGCGACTTTTTCGTCGGTATAGGCGATAAAGCGAATACTAAGGCCCCACGCTTGCGCGGTGGGAATTAAATCCGAATAAAAGGACATGACCGGACCATTGCGGCCCACGGGATCCCACACACAAAACACTTTTCGTTCTAGTGCGAAAGCAGAAAGGCTTAGCAGAGACAGCAACACAACGACTAAGAGTTTACGGACATTCATTCCAGCAGGACTCCTTGTAACCAAATAGATTGCAGATAAAAAGATCAACAACTAAATGTTCAAATTGACAGAACATCCCTTGCATCATTCACACTCACGCGCAATACACACAGGCTGGTGAACAAACAGGGTAAAGGCTTGGTTTGCCGGATGACTTGGTTATCAGACTGTTTTATTATCATTAACACTGGTCAATTTTCCTTATTGTTTAGGCAAGGGCCAGTACTTTAAACCAGCACTAAAGTGGAACTCGCGAGCGTAAGATCAGTCGCGCCACTCATGACATGAGCCAAGCGCATATTATATGATACTGGCTTATATACTGATCTCAGCAAAATACGGCCCTTCTGCCTTCAGCAGGACACACTATAACGAAGCCCCTAGCGGTTCAAGACCCAAAAGCAAATTATATGACGCATTTCAATGTCTCTGCCTCGGGCTCACCCCTAATTACGCTACTAGGACCAACTGCAAGCGGCAAAACACGACTAGCGGTTGCACTTGCTTTACGCTTCAATGGCGAAATCCTTTCGGCAGATTCACGTCAGGTCTATCGAGGCATGGATCTCGGGACGGGTAAGGATCTTGCTGAGTACGGAACCATACCCTATCACTTGATCGATATTGTTAACCCGGGGCACGAATATAATGTGTTCGAGTTCTCCACCGACTTTTGTAGCCGGTATGCCGAAATTCTGCAACGCGCAAAGCTTCCGTTTCTGGTGGGTGGCACGGGAATGTATCTCGATGCCGTGCTCAGCCAGTATCAGCTAACGATTGCCGACAGCGACGAAGCATCGCGCAAAGCGCTCGAAGCAATGAGCGACGAAGAACTGGTAAGGCGTTTATTCGAACTCAAGCCCTCGCAGCACAACACTACCGACTTGCTGGAACGCAAACGTCTGATACGCGCGATCGAAATTGCTCAGGCAGAACTCACCCAGCAGCAAACTATCGTCTGGCCTCAGCTGTCGCCATTGATCCTGGGCATAAATATGCCACGGCCATCGAACCGAAAACATATTACTGCCCGACTCAAGCAACGCCTTAAAGAGGGCATGATAGAAGAAGTCGAAACACTGCACCGGCAAGGTTTAAGCTGGGAGCAGCTCGACTTTTACGGTTTGGAATATCGCTACATCGCCCAGTATCTGCAGCAGAAACTGAGTTATAACGACATGTTCCAGAAACTGAACGCGGCGATTCATCAGTTTGCCAAACAGCAAGAGAAATGGTTCAGAAAAATTCAAAACAAGGGCCACGAAATACATTGGCTGAATCCAGAACACGACATGATTGACGAAGCGGCTGAACTTATCGAGCGCTATGCAGCACCTCGCTGAGCATCAAGCTGGCGCCACCTTGGCCACCCATTAAGGCGACTTAGCCCAGCCAGAGCCAGAGCGTCAGCAAATTCAGCGCGACTAAAACACCCGTTGCACTCTTCCAGAATAACAGTGGATTGCGCTTCGACAAGGGCACAAAGGATTTGTTCATGTACAAGGCATTAGGGTGCTCAAGATCATACACAAACTCCGACAAAGCTTCGTAGCGCAACTCGGGAGATATATGCAGCGCACGACGTATTGCACCATCCATCCAATCCGGCACCATCGGGTTGTACAAGCCGGCTTCACGGTACTTTAAACGATAGAAATCATTGCCAGCCATACACTCTTCGAAGCTTTCTCCATACGGCAATTCGCCAGTGAGCATTTCGTAAAGCACCATTGCGACCGAAAACATATCAGCAGCAGTGCCTGCCTTTTTACCTAACTTATATTCTGGCGCACCATAAGTGTCGGTTCCTAGCACACGATCACGCACGAAGCCGACTTTAACTTCATCAAAACCGGCGATATGACACGAACCAAAATCAAGCAAAGTCACGTGATCGTCTTTTCCGACAATAATATTGTCGGGCTTAATATCCTGATGCAGGGTTTCCTGTCGATGCATGGCACGCAAGCCCTTTACTACTTGCTTGATGATATTTAATGCTCGGTCGATGCTGGGCCGGGGGTGGTCGTGCATCCACTGAGTGAGAGTCACTCCCTCAACATGCTCACACAGGTAATATAAAAACGATTGTTTACGGTCTAGGCTCGGCACCCCAACGACATGCTCACTTTCGATTCGCCGGCCTATCCAAGGCTCCATCACAAAGCGTTCTTTAAAGGCCAAATCATCTTCGAAGTTAAGCGACGGCGTTTTCATTGCCCAGGTTTCGCCAGATCCAATATCGACCACCCTATATACCTGAGAGCGCGTACTGGCGTGCAACTCCTCCTCCACGCGAAAGCCGTCGATACACATGCCCGGACTTAGACTAGGAGGAAAGGGTAACTCAGACAGTTTGATCGAAGCGTCTTCAGCATTGGGCTGGGGTAGCTCATCCACCCGCAGTAACTGGCAACTCAAATTATCATCACTGCCATTCTGCAATGCTTCGTGAATCAAGGCCTTGCAGCATTGCTCCAGATCACTGTCACCCTGACAAGCCTTCAAGCTATCTCGCAAACAGGCTCTGCCAATAAAGTCGTGCACACCATCGGTACTCAGGAAAAACACATCACCTTTTTCGACATCAGATGAGTAGTAATCAACATCGAGCATTAAATCCATCCCCATCGCCCGGGAAAGATAGCTGGAGGATTGGCTGACTGCCACTGCGTGGTCATGGGTTAACTGCTCCAGGTCGCCATTGCGCAACCTATACACGCGTGTATCACCGATATGAAAAATATGCGCAACCCGCGATTTTATCACTAAGGCCGACAAAGTACTTATATAGCCCCGCTCAGCTGCAAGGTAGCGCAACCCTTGCCCATATAGCCAGCGGTTCAAGGCGCTTAAAATGCGCTGTGCCGACGATTTTACTGTCCAGGAATCCGGGGTACTAAAATAGTCACTAAGAAAGTTCTTAACGCAAGTCTCGCTTGCCTCTTTGCCGGCTTCGGCGCTGCTAACGCCATCGGCAATGATTGAAACCAGACCTTTTGAGCTCAGCAGTGGTTCATTCGGAATCAGACAACCAATTGCATCTTCATTCTGCGCCTTGGCTCCTTTTTCAGTCGCCTGCCCAACAGTCACCTTTATTCCACTTTCTATATACATGCTTATTCCACACTATTGCGCTGCTGATTCAGAATGATGCGTTTCAAGCTAGTCCTACGACCAAAGAACCAAGCTTGGCTATTTATATAGCAAGTTCACACCCCCAGTATACATTTCATAGGTAATTCATAAACTTAAGGCCGCGCCAAAGCCTGCCTGCCCAGTTAAAACGCGGGCAGGCGGTCTCGCCCGCCCTACTTTAGGGCTTTTAAATGCCAGGCAACATAATCAACGCACCTAATTGATGCCTGATTATACGCAGGCACTGCATCACATCTGGGCGAAGAGCCTCCATAACAACTTTTTTATCATATTATTCAGCCACTTATAATTTTTTTATTGATTCTGGCACACGCTATGCAAACTCCAAGACATAGACAATGGGCAAAGTAATTGGTGAACATGATATGAAAACGCTAAAAGTGGTGGTAGTCGGTAATGGGATGGTTGGGCATCATTTTGTAGACCAAATGGTTGCATCTGAGATGCATGCAGAAATTACGGTACTCGGAGCCGAAACCCGCCCGGCCTATGACCGGGTTCACCTATCAGACGTTTTCTCGGGAAAGGAACCAGCCGACCTGGGACTAACCACACGTGAAGACTACGAGAAACAAGGCGTGCTAGCTCACTTTGGCGACGCGGTTACTGAAATAGATCGCGAAAACAAACAGGTAAAGACCGAGAGCGGACGTAGCTTTAACTACGACAAACTTGTGCTAGCGACAGGTTCGTACCCCTTCGTGCCGCCAATCAAAGGCTCCGAACGCAAGCAATGCCTGACATATCGCACCATTGATGACCTCGGCGCCATCAAAGCGCAGGCCAAGTCATCAAAAATTGGCGTTGTGGTCGGTGGCGGCTTACTTGGCCTTGAATGCGCCAACGCCCTGCGTAATCTTGGACTCGAAACCCACGTGGTCGAATTTGCACCCGGCCTAATGGGCGTCCAACTGGACAATGGTGGCAGCACCATGCTGCGCCGCAAAATCGAAGCACTTGGAGTCATCGTCCACACCCAGAAAGCGACCTCCTTAATAGATGAACAAGGTGACGGTACGCAATTACGTATGCACTTTGCCGACGACACCCATCTAGATACCGACATGATCGTCTTCTCGGCGGGCATTCGCCCCTACGACCAACTTGCCAAGAAGGCTGATATTGAGGTCGGCGAGCGTGGTGGCATCGTGATCGACTATCACTGCCGAACCAGCGACTCAGATATCTATGCCATTGGCGAATGTGCACTTTACGGCAACATGATTTACGGACTGGTCGCGCCCGGCTATCGGATGGCCGAGGTCGCCGTACAACAATTTAGCGAAGCTGAAGAAAAGCCTTCGTTCAAAGGTGCAGATATGAGCACCAAGCTGAAGCTGTTAGGCGTGGATGTTGGTTCGATTGGCGATGCTCACGGCAAGACCGAAGGCGCGATCACCTATGTATTCAGTGACGAGCGAGCGGAAATCTATAAGCGCATCGTGGTATCGGAAGACGGAAAATACCTGTTGGGGGCGGTACTGGTTGGTGACTGTTCGGAATACGACACCTTGTTGCAGTACTTCCTGAACGAGATCGAACTGCCCGAAAACCCGGAAAGCATGATCCTCCCGAACATCGATGGCTCGGCAGCCCCAACCCTCGGCGCGGCAGCCCTGCCCGCTACGGCGACGATCTGCTCCTGCCATAACGTCAGCAAAGGTGACATTGTCTGCGCCATTGATGCCGGTTGCTGTAGTCTCGGCGACGTTAAAGGTGAAACCAAAGCGGCGACCGGTTGTGGCGGCTGTGCTGCCCTGCTAAAGAACGTGGTCGATACTGAAATGGAAGCCCGCGGCCTGAGCGTCGACAAAAGCATCTGCGAGCACTTTCCTTTTACACGCGAAGAAATCTACCACCTGGTGCGCGTCGGCAGCATCAAAACCTTCGACGAATTGCTCGACAAACATGGTAGCGGCCTTGGTTGTGACATATGCAAACCGACGGCAGCCAGCATTCTCGCATCGACCTGGAACGACTACGTGCTTGAAAGCCCCCATGTAGGGCTACAAGACACCAACGACACTTTTTTAGCCAACATGCAAAAAGACGGCACCTACTCTGTCGTTCCTCGCGTCGCGGGGGGTGAAATCAAACCAGCCCAGCTCATCGCCATCGGTCAGGTTGCTGAGAAATACAAACTGTATACCAAAATTACCGGTGGCCAGCGTATCGATTTGTTTGGCGCTCGCCTCAACGAGCTGCCCGACATTTGGCGCGAGCTTATTGACGCCGGTTTAGAGACCGGCCACGCCTATGGTAAGTCGGTACGTACAGTAAAATCCTGCGTCGGCTCAACCTGGTGCCGCTACGGTGTGCAAGACAGTGTTGGTCAGGCTATCGACATTGAAAACCGCTATAAGGGGCTGCGCTCCCCACATAAACTCAAATTTGCTGTTTCGGGTTGTACCCGCGAGTGTGCCGAAGCACAAAGCAAAGACGTTGGCATCATCGCTACCGAAAATGGCTGGAACCTCTATGTTTGTGGTAATGGCGGCATGAAACCCCGCCATGCCGACCTGTTTGCAACTGACCTGGACACAGACACACTAATCAAATACATCGACCGTTTTTTGATGTTCTACATCAAAACCGGCGATCGTCTGCAACGCACCTCTGTTTGGATGGATAACCTCGAAGGCGGTCTCGACTACCTCAAAGAGGTCATCATCAACGACAGTCTCGGCATTGCCGAAGAGCTCGAAGCACAAATGGCACACATTGTTGCTACATATCAGTGCGAGTGGAAAACGACCATAAATAATGAAGAAAAACTTAAGCGCTTCCGTCAGTTCGTCAACTCAAAAGAACAAGATAACAACATTGTTTTTGTTGAGGAGCGTGGCCAGATTCGTCCTGCAAATGAAGTAGAAAAAGCCAAACTGATCGCAAAGTCCGCGTGACTAAGCACTAACTAAATGACTCACGCACTTAGCAAAATGGAGAACCGCATGTCGATAGAGCAAATTATCTGTGACAAAAATGATCTGATAGAAAACGCCGGAGTATGCGCTCTGGTCAACGGGGAGCAAGTGGCCATCTTCTATTTGCCAGGAACTGAAAAAAAAGTATTCGGCATTTCGAACTGGGACCCGGCAGGAAAAGCAAATGTTCTTTCGCGCGGCATTGTCGGTGACATCGCTGGCGAAATCGTTGTTGCCTCACCTTTATATAAACAGCATTTTAGCCTCAACACCGGTACCTGTCTGGAAGATGAAACACTAAGCGTGAGCGTTTACCCTGTGTCATTAAAAAATGACAAGGTCCTGATCAGCTAAATCTTCAGGCTTGAATAAATCAAGCTCCGACTTTCCCTTGTATGTCGCAAGGCTTCACCCGCTCCTAGAGCGGGTTTTTTTTACCTGTATTTTGGCACTGCTACTGACCTGTCGCGCAGAGCAAAAACAGCAGGGTAAACCCTGCAAAATCTCCGATCGGGACTAAACTACTTAGACTGGTAAATGATATTCTGGGTAAGCTTCATGTTCGTAGCACGTAATCGCATCTCTGGTGGCGCCTTCAATCTCGCTTTTCTGCTTGCGCGCCAAGTCGCGTACCTCCTTGTTCATCTGGTGCGTAAAGTCGCGGCGCTGGCGTTCGCTTCCTTACTGGCTATCCATACATCTGCGTTAGTTGCAGAGGAAGCACCACTGATTATCGGACTCGATGCAGACATGTCCGCCGTCGCAAAGGAAGGCGGCGAAGCGATACGCCGCGGCGCATTAATCGCTATTAATGAAATCAACTCTCAGGGGGGCGTATTGGGCCGGCCGCTAAGTTTGTTGATCAAGGACCATCGTGGAAACCCCGCGCGAGGGATAAATAACATTAAGCAATTCGCCCAGACGGACAATCTGGTAGCAGTACTCGGCGGTGTCCACACCCCGGTGGCGATAAAGGAGCTCCCTTACATACACGAGCACAACATCATTTATCTGGATCCCTGGGCGGCCGGAACCTCGATAGTTGATAATGATTACGATCCAAATTATGTTTTCAGAGTGTCAGTAAGAGACGAACAGGCAGGCAAAGTCCTGATCCAGCAGACTGCAAAGCGGGGCTTCAGCAAAGTGGCCCTGCTACTTGAAAGAACCGGCTGGGGGCGCTCAAATTTGACCTCGCTTACCGAGGCTGCGGGTATCGCCGGCACTGAAATAGTAGACCAACAATGGTTTAACTGGGGTCAGCAAGACCTAGAAAAAGAGCTGCAAAAGATTATTAATTCTGGTGCAGAAGCGATTATTCTCGTCGCCAATGCGCCTGAGGGCGCGGCAATATGTAAGGAATTATTGCGGGTGAGTCCCGATGCGCCCCTCCCTATCATTAGCCATTGGGGCATCGCCAGCGGATCATTTGTTGAGATGCTCGGCTTGGAAAATCTAAAGCGTCTGGACCTCTCAGTGCTGCAGACCTACAGTTTCGCCACACCAAGCAACCCGGCAGTAAATGATCGGGTTTTGAAAGCCTATGGAGAACAATTTGGCGACACTCCCCCTCACGCATTACCGGGGGCAGTTGGCACAGCTCATGCGTATGATCTGGTGCACTTGCTCGCAATCGCGATTCGTAATGCAGAAAGCGACCAGCGGGAAAAAATACGCGATGCCCTCGAATCGATTGACCAATACGCTGGGCTTGTAAAAAACTACCAGCCTCCCTTTAGCGATAGACGGCACGATGCACTATGGGCTGAAGACTATATCATCGCGCACTATAATTCTCTGGGTTACCTGGTACCCCAATTAGAGACCCAAAAGGACTAACCTTGGCGGAGCAACTCTCTCTAGAACAGGCGATTAGCCGTCGCACCTTGTCGCGTACGGTTGCGATGATAGTGATCATCGCGACCGTCATGACCCTGGTCACGATTTACATCGTTAATCAGCAGGTTGAGGACGAGCACCAACAGCAAAACGAAGCATTTGCTCGGTCGCTCGACAACAATCTGACAACGCTACAACAACAGATTCGTAGCCTTGCGCGAAACGACCTGATCATTAACAGCCTCATCGACTTTAGTAATAGAGAGAGCTACCTACCGGTATTTTTCCGCTCTTTGGAGCTTAGTGTAACCAAAGAGGTGGCAATCGCATTTACTGACTATACCGGCACAATCATCACCGCTAAGAACCAGCCCTTGTTTACATCGAATCAGGCGAATTTTGAATGGCATAAAGCCACTCTTGAACAGGGAAAGGACTTCCTTGCTGTCTCGGAACACGGTGTATTGATCAGCTCGCCTGTCTTGTATGCAAGCCAGGC
>JBFJVR010000078.1:0-9124 GCA_041624095.1 Oleiphilaceae bacterium | reverse complement strand
TGGAGGAGCAGCTTGCGGTCACACTATTTCAGAAACAAGGCCGCCGCGCGGTACTAACGCCTGCGGGTAAATATCTTCTAGAAGAAGGCCGCACACTGCTTTTAGCCGCGCAGAAGCTGGCAGAGCAAACACGCAGCATTGCGAATGGCTGGGAGTCAACACTCAAGGTAGCGCTGGACTCAATGATCAGTACCCAGACTACATTCAATATTATTGACTCTTTTTTACAGGCCCACCCGGATATCGAAATCGACCTCAGTGAAGAAGTGATGAGCGGTGGCTGGGAAAGATTAATTAACGACGAAGTCGATTTGCTGGTCGGCGCGGCTGGCCCCGTACCGCAGCAGAAAGGCATCCATGCTACTCCGATTGCCAAGCTCGAAAGGGTTTTCGCTGTCGCCCCGCATCATCCGCTAAGTCGCCACCCCAAGCCGGTACCACTCGAGGTCATCGAGGCGCACAGGACGATCGTGGTGCACGACAGTGCGAGAACGGCGATTCCATGGACCAAAGGCATTATCTCAAAGCACAGTACCTTTTATGTACCTAATATTGATTACAAAATACGCGCTCATTGCGCAGGCATCGGTTGCGGGTTTCTGCCCCGAAAACGCGTCCAGCATCTGCTAGACTCAGGGGCTCTAATTGAAATTGAAATCGAAGAAACGACTCATTCCCAAACCAGTGAAATGTATTTGGCGTGGAAAATTGTCAACCGGGGCAAAGCGCTTAATGCGCTAAAGCAATGCTTTATTGAGTCAGAGCAGCCTTTGCTCTAGTCTTGCATTGCTGGGTCCTTACCTACTGAAAAGGAGATAACATTGAATCCCATTATTTCTACGCCCAAAAAAATAGTCGTTAATGGCACTGAGAAATTTAGGTTACTGCTTGGATTTTGCCTGATATTACTCGTTTCGTTCACCAGCCCTCTCCAGGCCAAGCCGCTCGAAAGCAAAGCCAAAATTGATCAGGCTAGTGACCTATTTATGACGCAAATTGTTAAGGGCGACGTCGAAGCGGCATATTCAATGATTTCGGCATATTTGGGTGTTAACTTCGAGCAGTTTAATGCGCGCGCTGAGAAAGTCGTGAATGATATGGCGCAACTGGAAAAAAGTATTGGCAAACCGCTCAGCTACGACATACTGCGCAAACAAGCCGTTAAAGATCACTTCTACAAAATAAGTTATTTACTGAAGTACGAAAGCGCTGCATTAATTTGGGAACTAAATTATTACCAGCCCGAACTTGGCTGGCACTTGGTCGATGTAAGCTTCAATGCCGACATTAATGCTTTATTTGGTTATGACGACTATTAACCCGCCATAACCATCCAGCGAAGTCCAGGCCGTAGCTCACTTGCTTTGGGCTAATAGAATCTGCTTCATCTCATCGGGGTTTTTAATCGTCTCACCCGAAACAGAGCGCTGCTGATAGCCGGGTAAATGCAAGCTCACCAAGCGGCTTACCCAAAATCGCAGCGCTGCAAGTTCCAGGCATTTTGCCCATGCAGCCTGCTCATACTGATTCCATGGTCGCTGCTGCTGGTAGGCGGTAGTCAAAGCGAGCATTAGCTCGGGCCGATAACGGCCTAGTTCGTCGGTAACCCAGTCATTTGCCACCACGGCCAAGTCAAACAATAAGGTTGCGTCACAGGCATGGTAAAAATCTATCACCCCGCTTATTCTCCCCTGCTCGAATAAGACGTTGTCTCTGAACAAATCCCCATGCACGGTTCCCTGCGGGCACTTTGCAAGCTCATCTGCATAGACGGCATAACGAGCCACATAGTGCTCTAGCAAGACCAATTCATCAGGCAGCAAATGAGGCGCCAGACGCGCCGTGTTTTGTCGCATCCAGTTCAGATCGCGCGGCAGCGGTCGGTGAAGATCTAGCTGGCCTGCAGCAATATGCATCTTAGCCAACCAAGCTCCCACTTGCTCTACCTCGGCAATGCCCGGCTGCGTTACCGAAGCCCCGCTCAAACAAGGGACAATCACCCCTTGCTTACCCATCAGCTCAAACAAAGCCTCGCCCCGCCTATTCAAAGCGGGTGCGGGTACTGCAATACCCGCCGCTGCCAGACCTGCCGTTAAGGCGCAGAAATAGGGCAAGTCAGCTTTAGGCAGGTTTTCGAATATAGTGAGTACCCAACGTTTCACTATACCCTGGGAACCCGGGGCCGCCGCTGTATCGGCGTTGTAGAGGGTATCGAGAAAATAATTGGTATTTTCTATACCCTCGCTGATGGGTGTAAGTGTCTTTAGCGAGCCGATTGAATAGCCCTGAAGCAAGGATTCGACCGTTTGCGCGTCAAGCTTGGTAAATACTGCCATTACTTAAGTTACCTTTATCTTTTCGTCGAGGCCGTCCAGCTGCCCCTCTAGCGCAGCCATAAACAAGCAACGATACTGCACTGTGCTAAAGGCCACCGGATTACCGCCCGCTGAAGGGTCTTTAACCGACATCTCAGCTATCCTGTCGGCCCATTTGGCATCAATACCAATAGCGTCGAGCGAATGCGGAATCCCCAAGTCAATACGCAAGCTCAAGACCCAATCCAGAACACTATCAAATCCACCTTGAGGTAAGGCAAGGTAGCGAGCCAGACGCTGCATTTTCGCCTCTATCGCACTACGATTAGCTAGCAGAACATAAGGCATCAAGATGGCATTCAAGAGGCCATGATGTGCATCGAAAAGCGCCCCCAGCGAATGCGCGATAGCGTGCATTGCACCTAATCCGCGCTGAAATGCCGTCGCACCCATTGTCGACGCAACCAGCATCTGCTGGCGTGAGGCGACGTCGGCGCCATTTTTATAAACGACAGGCAAATGCTTTTGAATCAGGCGCATACCTTCCAGAGCAATGCCTTCAGCCATCGGGTGGTACGAATCTGCACAATAAGCTTCGAGACAATGAGACAAGGCGTCCATCCCGGTGGCTGCAGTTAGGTGGGCTGGCAAGCCTAGCGTTAACAAGGGATCCAGCAATACTTTACCCGGCAGCATAGAGGGGTGGAAAATAATTACCTTACGCTGCTCTTCTTCGTGCGTAATGACCGATGCGCGCCCAACTTCTGAACCGGTTCCTGCCGTAGTAGGAATCGCGATAACCGGAGCTAGCCCGTCCACGCTTACACGCTTCCAGTTATCCCCTTCGTCTTCGAAATCCCATAAGGGCCGGCTTTGCCCCACCATGAGCGCAATCGCTTTTGCGGTATCGAGTGCTGACCCGCCACCAAGCGCAATAATCGCGTCAAACCCACCCTGCCGGTAGCACGCGACACCCGATTCAACATTTCCACCGACCGGGTTCGACTTCAGCGCATCGAACAGCCCGGCATGCAGCCCCTCAGTACGCAGGATGCCGAGAATCCCTTGCACAATAGGCGTTTGACTCAAACCGGGATCGGTCACAACCAAAGGGGCGCAAATTTGTTTGTCGCGACAATGCTGGGGCAATGCCTGGGTACAGCCCCCCCCTACTACGACCTGAGTCGGGTAATTCCAACTTGCCTGCATTGCCTCACTCATACTCTGCCACCCGTTTAACATTGTTGCTTTTCATCAGTTAACCGCCCCGTTTAATTTGAAATGAAAGGACTTGGGACGCGTCAGTGATTCGAAACCCAGCCGCGACAAAGTACAGCCCTTACCCGACTGCTTAACGCCCGTCCATGCCAGTTCAGGATCCAGATAATCACAGCGGTTCATAAAGACTGTGCCGACCTCCAAACGCTCGGCGATCATCATAGCCTGCGCTTCATCCTGACTAAATACGGCGGCCGTCAAACCCAAGTCAGAATCGTTGATCAGCCCAACTGCCTCGTCATCGGAACACACCTTTTGCACGCCCAATACCGGGCCAAAGCTCTCGTCACGCATCACGCTCATTGAATGATCCACCTCACTCAACAACTGAGGCGCAAGGTAGGCTCCACCCGACTCTTCATTCAAACCCCTCAACTGCGGAAAGTCCGTATTCGAAATATGAGCAACCGCGCCCTGCTCAAGCGCAGCATCAATTTGACCCTGAACAAAGCGAGCTGCCGCAGGCTTCACCAGCGGACCAAGCGTCGTCTCGGGCTTATCCGGTCGCCCTACCTGATAGCCTTTGACAGCCGCTACAGCGGCCTCGATAAAGGCATCGTAAACCGCTTCGTGAACATACGCCCGTTCGATACCGCAACACGATTGGCCACTATTGAAAAACGCACCATCAACAACCGCTTCAACCGCTAGATCAAGATCCGCATCGGCCCGAACATAAGCTGCATCTTTTCCGCCAAGCTCAAGCCCTAAGCTTTTAAAATGACCGGCCGCCGCCCGTTCAATGTGCTGCCCCCCCGAGACGGAACCGGTGAAAGCAATATGGTTGACCAAGGGGTTGGCAACACACTCGGCCACCTGAGCATGATCCAAGTGCAAATACTGGAACACACCTTGAGGCAAACCTGCCGCCTCAAAGGCTTCGGCAATTCGTTCTGCACACAAGGGCGTTTGAGCCGAATGTTTTAGGATCACCGTATTGCCCGCCAACAGTGCAGGTACGATGCTATTTACTGCTGTAAGATAAGGATAATTCCACGGCGCAACGACAAACACCACGCCCAAGGGCTCACGCTTGATCAATCGTTTGAAACCCGCCTTGTCGGCCAGAGGTATATCGGCAAGCGCCGAATCCGACAATTCGATCATGGTTTCGGCACGCTCGATGAATCCTTTTACTTCTCCCGCGGCGTAGCGGATTGGCCGCCCCATTTGCCAACAGATTTCCTCTGCTATCTGCGCCTCATTTGCAGCAAAGTGGCGCAACATGTTACGACAAAAATCCTGCCGCTGCGCCAGAGGCAGCTCGCGCCAGTCAGACTGCGCCTGATGAGCGCGCTCAATGCATTCTTGCATTAGGGCGCGAGAGGCCAGTGGGCGCTCAACATATATCGCGCCATTAATCGGCGACCTGCACGCCTGAGTGTTTTCTTCAGTATTTTGTCCGGTGTTTTTCAATGCTGTTTCTTCCTGCCTGTCTCACACATATAGATACGTCAATTGCCACAAGGAACACGGTAAAACGCGCAACCCTAGATAATTTCAAAATAACGCTGCATTTCCCAATCACTAATATGTTTGCGGTACTGCTGGCTTTCCCAAATACGTGTAGCCGCATAATGGGTAACAAATTCCTGACCAAATAAGGCCACAGCCGCAGACGAATCTTTGAGCTTCTGCGCGGCGCATTCCAGGGTCTGGGGCAAGGCCAGGTAGTCCGGAAAGCGCTGTTCATACGCGTTACCTTTTACCTGAGGCTCAGGCTCAAGGCCCATCTCGATCCCCCTCAGGCCAGAACCCAGTGCGGCGGCCAAGGCAATATAAGGGTTTGCGTCGGCCGACCCCAAACGAAACTCGACTCGCTGGGAGTCTGCTGTACCCGGTATCACCCGCAAGGCTGTGGTACGATTTTCAACACCCCAGGTAGCATCCGTTGGAGCCCAAAAACCCGGTATCATGCGGCTATAGGCGTTAACGGTCTGCGCGTACATTGCTGTTAGCTCTGGCATAAACTTTTGCTGACCTGCGACAAACTGACGCTGCATCTGGCTCATACTATGTTCGTTATCAGGCCCATAAAAAGCAGACGAACCGTCTTTTTCGTGTTGCAGGGAAATATGAATATGGCCACTTTGCCCCGGAAAATCATTTGACCACTTGGCCATAAATGTCGCCATCATGTTGCGCCGCTGCGCCCATGCTTTGGTGAAGGTTTTAAACAACAGCGCGTTATCTGCTGACTTCAGCGCCTCGTCGACCGTAATCGCCGCTTCCCACACTCCTGGCCCGGTTTCGGTATGCAGCCCTTCGAGCGGGAAGTCCATCACCTCGCCCAATTTGAGTAAGTCCTGATAAAGTTCGGCATGAACCGCGCTTCTCAATACCGAGTAGCCAAAAAAGCCCGGCGTAATCGGTTTCAGGTCTCGATAGCCTTTTTCTCTAATTGAATCTGGAGTCTCATCAAATAGAAAAAATTCGTATTCAAATGCAGCCTTAACCGAAAAACCCATAGCGCTGGCTTTATCGAGTACCCGCCTTAAGGCAGCGCGAGGGCAAATTGCTTCTGCGGCCTGATCGAACTCAGCCAAGACAAACAGCATCCCGGGTTCATCGTGTATCTCGCGACAGGTATGCGGCAAAATGCGCACCGGCGCGTCGGGGTAACCTGTTTGCCAGCCTGTGTACTCAACTCCGACGTTCTCATAAAGCTGGTCCGCCGAATCCCAACCCAGCACGACATCGCAAAACGCGAAGCCCTTATCTAGCGCTGAGAAAAACTTCTCTCGGCTCATGTACTTGCCACGCAGGATGCCATCGATATCACTCAAGCCTACTTTTATATGCGTCAGCCCGCGTTGTTGAATTAACTCTTTCAGTGCTTCGCTATTCGCCACCAACATAGTGCGCCCTTTGGTTTGCTATTTATGAACGAGAACAGAACAACGTTCCGGTATCTTTAAATCTAGCAAAGAAAGCCTTACTCGACCGAGTTTCACTGTTTGCGGGCTAAACTCGCTGGTTTATTGTTCAAAAATCTGATTTTTTACGAAAAAATCGCTACAATGCCGCGCAAATTGTTTGGTAAATGGCAGAATCCCCTCAGCAATATACCTGACTAATTTACTTGGTTATTATATAATCCTCTCGCTGGCAACTCCGAGAGTGCTTTGCTTTAACAGCAAGCATGACTTGTCAGCCTGTAAGAGAGCGTCACCATCGGGCCCTGTGTGCCCGCCAAAAATAACGATAAAGTCGTGACTTAAAGGCAATTACGCTCGGCATGCGGTTTATTAAACCGGCCGAAAAGAGCAACCAGATAACAGACACGGCGCGTCATGAATCGCGTTTTGTTTGTTGCAGATAGAGAGCATACGAAAGCATGTCTGACTCCGACAAAGCAGTGAAGGACTTAATCAAACGGGAATATGAGCACGGGTTTGTGACCAATATTGAGTCAGACACCTTCGCGCCCGGACTAAATGAAGACGTTATCCGCCGCCTCTCTGCAAAAAAGAAAGAGCCGGAATGGATGCTGGAATGGCGACTGAAAGCTTACGAACAATGGCTCGAGATGGAAGAGCCCGAATGGGCACACGTCGATTATCCTAAAATCGACTACAACTCGATAGCTTACTACTCTGCACCCAAGTCGAAAGATGATGCGCCAAAAAGCCTCGACGAGGTCGACCCTGAACTATTGCGCACTTATGAAAAACTGGGTATTCCGCTGCACGAACGTGCCCGCTTGGCCGGTGTTGCAGTAGACGCAGTATTCGATAGCGTGTCCATTACCACGACCTTCAAAGAAAAGCTCACCGAAGCCGGAGTCATTTTCTGCCCGATTTCCGAGGCAGTGCATAAACACCCGGAGCTGATCAAAAAATATCTTGGTACGGTTGTCCCTCAAAAAGATAATTTTTACGCGGCGCTAAACTCAGCAGTATTCAGCGATGGTTCTTTTGTCTACATACCTAAAGGCGTGCGCTGCCCCCTTGAGTTGTCGACCTACTTCAGGATCAACGAAGCTAACACGGGCCAGTTTGAACGCACCCTGATTGTTGCAGAGGAAGGCAGCCACGTAAGCTATCTTGAAGGTTGCACCGCGCCCATGCGTGACGAAAATCAGCTGCATGCAGCTGTAGTTGAGCTGGTCGCCCTCGACGATGCGGAGATCAAGTATTCAACCGTACAAAACTGGTACCCCGGCGACGAGGAAGGCAAAGGCGGCATTTATAACTTTGTCACCAAGCGCGGCGCCTGTATTGGTAAAAATTCTAAAATTTCGTGGACGCAAGTTGAAACCGGTTCGGCAATTACCTGGAAATACCCGAGTTGTATTTTGCGAGGTGAGAACAGTGTGGGCGAATTTTACTCGGTTGCGCTAACCAATAATTATCAGCAAGCCGATACCGGCACCAAAATGATTCACTTGGGTAAAAATACCCGTAGCACGATCATCGCCAAAGGAATTTCAGCAGGTAAAAGTAATAGCAGTTATCGTGGTCTGGTCCGCTTCGGGCCCGGTGCCGAAAACGCACGAAACTACACCCAGTGTGACTCACTGTTGATTGGCGACAAGTGCGGTGCGCATACCTTCCCTTATATCGAAAGCAAGAACAAATCAGCTATCGTCGAACACGAGGCCACTACCTCAAAAGTCAGCGATGATCAGCTATTCCTTTGCCAGCAACGTGGCATCGACGCCGAACACGCGGTATCGATGATCGTTAATGGCTTCTGCAAAGAGGTGTTTAAGGAGCTCCCAATGGAGTTTGCTGTTGAGGCGACCAAGCTGTTAGAAGTAAGCCTTGAAGGCTCGGTTGGCTAAGCTATACCAACGAGTCTACTGCCACAAGCTAAGCACCAACAAGCCGATGGTTAACAACGTATACCAACTAATTGAAGAGTAATCTCGCGCAATAAGAACGCCGATACTCACCTAATGAGAGAGAGCAATGCTAAGTATTAAAAATCTGCAGGCCAGCGTAGAAGACAAGCAAATCCTGAAGGGACTAAACCTTGAGGTCAAGGCAGGCGAAGTACATGCCATCATGGGGCCAAATGGCTCTGGCAAAAGTACACTGTCACAGGTTTTGGCAGGTAACGAAGCCTACGAAGTCACCGCGGGTGACATTAGTTTCGACGGTAACAACTTGCTCGACATGGCAACTGAAGAGCGAGCACGTGAGGGAGTATTCCTTGCGTTTCAATATCCGGTTGAAATACCGGGTGTGAGCAACCTGCAGTTCCTGCGCACGGCGATTAACAACATTCGTCAGCATCGTGGTGAAGGTGAAATCAATGCCGCGGAGTTTATGAAACTGGCGAAAGAAAAAATCAAACAGGTGAATCTGGACCCTTCGTTCCTGAAGCGTGGAGTAAACGAAGGTTTTTCTGGTGGTGAAAAGAAACGCAACGAAATCATGCAAATGCTGATGCTCGAGCCCAAGCTTGCCGTATTGGACGAGACCGATTCCGGACTCGATATCGATGCTCTGAAAGTTGTTGCCGACGGTGTCAATGCACTGCGTTCACCGGATAAAGCCGTCATTATGGTGACCCACTACCAGCGC
>JBFJVR010000077.1:0-9124 GCA_041624095.1 Oleiphilaceae bacterium | reverse complement strand
GCCATATCAGTAATGTGCAGCAGGCCGTCTACACCGCCCAGATCTACGAACGCACCGTAGTCTGTCAGGTTCTTAACAATACCTTTCGCTTCCATTCCTTCAGCCATTGACTCAAGCAATGCATCACGCTCTGCACTGTTTTCTGCTTCAAGTACAGACCGACGAGAAACAACTACGTTGTTACGCTTTTGGTCTAACTTGATTACTTTGAATTCTAACTCTTTACCTTCCAGATGAAGGGTGTCACGAACAGGACGTACGTCCACAAGTGAACCAGGAAGGAAGGCACGGATAGTTTTAAGGTCAACAGTGAAACCACCTTTAACCTTGCCATTAATCACACCTTTAACGATTTCTTCAGCTTCAAAGGCTTTCTCAAGCTCTTTCCAAGCTTCTGCACGCTTCGCTTTCTCACGTGATAGACGCGTTTCACCAAAGCCGTCTTCAACAGCATCCAGCGCTACATCAACGGTATCACCGATGCTTAACTCGATTTCACCGCTGTCTGACATAAACTGTGAAAGTGGAATAACACCTTCAGACTTCAGTCCCGCGTTAACAGTAACCCAGTCACTGTCAATATCAACAACTACACCTTGTATGATTGACCCGGGGGTCATATCAATTTCTTTTAGGCTCTCTTCAAATAGATCCGCAAAGCTCTCGCTCATTATCGTTCCTGTGATTAATCATCTCCGTACCACCAGCTAATACGGTCTGTTTTATTTATCATGATCTGCGCTACTGGCTGCGTTATCCAGATCAGGATCCAAAAAATTTGTTTGCCGGGCAATGAATAAAACCATGCACAGCCCTTGTCGAAGGGCCTATTTAAACGCTCTATTATTTGATCAGAGCAAGGACTTCTTCGAGCACTTCTTCAATAGAAAGCCGCGTCGTATCTATCGTTACCGCATCATCTGCGGGCTTTAACGGCGCGTTGGCGCGACCCATATCTCGGGCATCACGCTCTTCTATCTCCTGCAAAAGGGTCGCGATTCTAACATCTTCACCCTGCGCCTTCAACTGCTTGTATCGCCTTTCGGCCCTCGCCTGCGCGGACGCAATCATAAACACTTTGTACTGAGCATCAGGGAAAACAACCGTCCCCATGTCTCGCCCATCGGCCACCAGCCCGGGCGCTTGGCGAAAGTCTCGCTGGCGCTGCAACAACGCGGCGCGCACCGCTGGGTACGCAGCCACCAAAGAGGCATTATTACCGGCTGTCTCGGTACGAATTGCCTTGCTGACATCTTCCCCGTCGAGCAACACCTTAACCGGCTCACCAAAGTCTGACGGTTCGAAACTGATATTCAAAGCGGCGGCGCAGTCGGCGACCGCGTCCGCACGGTCGAACTCGACCCCATTTCGTTGTGCCGCCAAGGCAGTTAAACGATATAAAGCGCCGCTATCTAGCAGGTGCCAACCCAGCTTTCTTGCTATCAACTGCGTGATCGAGCCCTTACCCGAACCACTAGGCCCATCTATCGTTAATACCGGAGCAAGCAATTCGCTAGTCATGACTACTCTCCGTATTCCACATTCATACCGACATGCCGAGCCAGCTCAACAAAATTAGGGAACGACGTAGCCACATTGGCACAATCGTTAATCACGATCTCAGCTTCAGCCCGCAATGACGCAACCGAAAAAGCCATCGCGATGCGGTGGTCCCCATGGCTATGCACTTCGCCACCCTTGATTCGTGAACCACGAATCACGATACCATCGGGCCGAACTTCCGAGCGCACCCCGAGCTGCGCCAGACCATCTGCCATCACCTGAATACGGTCACTTTCTTTAACACGCAACTCTTCCGCACCACTCAATACGGTTTCACCCTCGGCGCACACCGCCGCTATAAACAGCACGGGGAACTCATCAATCGCCAAGGGAACCTGATCTTCAGGAATTTGAATGCCTGTCAATTTGGCATGCTTTACTCTCAAATCAGCAACCGGCTCACCACCAACGATTTTCTCGTTACTAACGGTGATATCCCCACCCATGGCACGCAAGATATTAATTACACCGATACGCGTCGGGTTCATTCCCACGTGTTCCAGCGTAAGATCCGCACCGGGAGTAATAGACGCTGCAACCAAGAAGAAAGCCGCGGACGAAATATCTGCCGGCACGTCTATCTTTCCTGCCTGCAATTGGCCGCCACCCTTCAACGAGGCAACTGCTCCCTCTCGGACGACCGGGTAACCAAAGCCATTCAACATGCGCTCAGTATGATCACGCGTAGGCGCCGGTTCAGTAACTTTGGTTTCGCCTTCGGCATACATTCCCGCCAGCAAGAGGCACGATTTGACCTGTGCACTGGCCATGGGCATCTTATAGTCGATTGCTTTTAAGCGCTGGCCACCTTTAATTTTTAGCGGAGGCCGCCCTCCCTCTCCCGACTCAATCACTGCTCCCATACTGCGCAAGGGGGCCGCGACTCGCTCCATAGGCCGCTTCGATAGAGACTCGTCTCCGGTCAACTCCGAGTCAAAGGCCTGCCCCGCCAACAAGCCGGCAAATAAGCGCATACCGGTACCACTGTTACCCAGATAGATCGGCCCCGGCGGCGGCTGCAAACCATGCAAGCCGACACCATGAATCCGAACCCGGCCTTTATCGGGCCCCTCGATCACGACACCCATATCGCGAAAAGCCTGCAAGGTCGCCAAGGCATCTTCACCCTCAAGGAAACCTTCGACTTCGGTCACACCGTCGGCCAAAGCGCCCAGCATGATCGAACGATGAGAGA
The DNA here is from genome assembly GCA_041624095.1 of Oleiphilaceae bacterium. Classification (GTDB taxonomy): domain Bacteria; phylum Pseudomonadota; class Gammaproteobacteria; order Pseudomonadales; family Oleiphilaceae; genus PZPK01. The sequence goes on along the minus strand of JBFJVR010000077.1, from coordinate 6,366 downwards.
TGGATTTATCACCCGCCACGCGGATACTACCCGAGACGGAACCGCCCGGTTGAACTTTGAAAATTACGTTTTTAGTATTCATGGTATTGGTATAGGATTGTCCGGAAAGTATCTTGCTAAAGTGCTCTCGTGCCGCTTTGGCACGCGTAAACACTCCCAGTAATGCTTGACTGTCTTGCTGTTCGATGGCGATGCGCAGCTTGTCCAGATCTGCCGTGAAATGCGACAAAACCTTCAAGGTTGCTTCACTATTGGCGAGAAATATATCGCGCCACATGACGGGGTCACTGGCTGCAATGCGCGTAAAATCGCGAAAGCCTCCTGCTGCATAACGAAAAATATCCTGATTATCATCTTCACCCGCCAGCGTATCAACCAGCGAGAAAGCAATAAGATGCGGCAAGTGGCTGGTCGCTGCCAACACATCATCGTGGTGGTCAACACTCATTTCGAGCACACTGGCGCCGGTTGAGCGCCACATGCGATGTATTAGAGAAAGTGCTTGCGGATCCGTGTTGGCCAAAGGTGTCAGTATTATTTTATGCTTCACAAACAAGGCTTCATTCGCGGCGGTGACGCCACTTTTCTCGGAACCAGCAATCGGGTGACCAGGCACAATAAACGGCGGAACCTCGCCAAAAACCCGCTCAACCGCTTGAACGAAACTTCCCTTTACGCTCCCTACATCGGTCACCACTGCACCGGGCTTAAGATGAGGCTTAACAGCAAGCAACACTTCTTCAAAAGCCTTTACCGGCACAGCCAGAACTACAACATCTGCATCTTGTACCGCAGCGGCTATCGTGCTTGCAGCTTCATCAACCACACCCAGCTCTACCCCTAAACGCGCATCATTGGGTTTGGGCGTATAACCCAGCGTGTGCGCTGCAAAACCACTGATTCTTGCAGATTTCGCCAAAGAACCACCAATCAGCCCCAGGCCAATAACAGCGAGATTCCCAACGACAGCGGAACTCATAGCACCCGCGCCAGCGCTTCAAGAAAGCGCGCATTTTCGTCGGCCAAACCAATCGACACACGCAAATGCCGAGGCATGCCATAATTGGCAACCGGCCTGACGATCACGCCTTCTTTCAATAAAGCCTGATAGACCGCCATGCCATCCTGACCGGTATCACAGCAGATAAAATTGCCAAATGAAGGAATATAGTCGAGAGACAAGGCCTTGAAACCCTCGATCAGCTGCGCCATGCCCGCGCTATTTAACTGCTTCCCCTGTTCGAGATAAGCCTGGTCTTCCAACACCGCTGTCGCCGCCGCCAGCGCGAGGCTATTCACATTAAAAGGCTGCCGAACTCGATTGAGTACATCCGCGATTTCAGCTCCCGAGATCGCATAGCCGACACGCAAGGAAGCCAGCCCCCATGCTTTAGAAAAGGTTCGAGTAACAATAAGGTTAGGGAACTCCGATAACAATTTCAGCCCATCGGGATAGTCCTCATCGTCGATATATTCGCAGTAGGCTTCATCGAGCACGACCACGACATGTTCTGGCACTGCGCTCAAAAACGCATGCAACTCGTTTTTGCCAAGCATGGTTCCTGTCGGGTTGTTAGGGTTCGCAATAAAGATCAGCTTGGTTCGAGGCGTTATCGCCGCCTCCATGGCTGCAAGGTCGTGACCCCATTCTTTAGCCTGCGTGACTACTGCAGTCGCCCCTACAGCCTGAGTTGATAGCGCATAGACCGCGAAGGCGTACTGCGAGTAAATTACCTCATCACCCGCATCGGCATACGCACGGGTAATCAGGTCCAGAATATCGTTTGAGCCATTGCCTAAAGTAAGGGCCGAGATTTCGACAGACAAGTGGCGGCTGAGAGCGGTTTTAAGCGCGAAACCGTTGCCGTCAGGATAACGCGCCAACTCGGCACCTGCCGCAGTAATTGCATTCAAGGCACTAGTACTTGGCCCGAGAGGATTTTCATTACTCGCCAGCTTTACAACACTGGAGATACCTAGCTCTCGCTGTAGCTCGCCCACTGGTTTACCAGGCTGATAAGGCTGCAAGCCCTGAATACCGGGCGTGGCCAGAGAGATAAAATCAACACGACTACGGCTTAAATCGCCCATAGAAATTTAATTCCCAGTTACATATAAATTAAAGGACGCCGACCGGATACGAACCCAAATGCTTGATTTCCACTGCATCAGGAGAGATTTCATCTATCACAGCCTTAACCTGAGGGTCATCAATGTGCCCCTCAAAATCGATATAGAAAACATAGGCCCAGGTTCCGGATGTGGAGGGCCGAGTTTCGAGCCGGGTCAAACTCACATCATGCCGATGAAATGGCTCCAGCACGTGATACAAGGCGCCGGGTTTGTTTTTTACCGACACCAAAAGCGAGGTTTTGTCCTGCCCGCTTGGGGGCACAACATCGCTACCTATAATCAAAAAACGCGTCGTATTATCGGGGCGGTCTTCTATGTTCTCGGACAACTTCAGCAGCTCATAACGCTCTGCTGCCATATCCCCGGCTATAGCAGCGGCACCCGCTTCGCTCTGCGCGAGTCGGGCAGCTTCTGCATTACTTGCCACTGCCACCCGCTCTATTTGCGGGCAATGCGAATCGAGCCATTTGCGGCATTGTGCTAGAGATTGCTGATGCGAATAAACACGTTTTATTTCGGCTATCGGCCGCTCATCAGCACACAAAAAGTGGTGATGAATCCGCAGTTTAACTTCACCGGAAATATACAAGGGCGAATCAACGAAGCTATCGAGGGTATGATTGACCATCCCCTCTGTGGAGTTCTCGACCGGAACAACACCGTATTTAGCCTGCCCTGATGCAACCTCTCGAAATACCTCATCGATCGCAGCCAGTGGCTGGGTTAGCACAAAATGACCAAAATGTTTAAGCGCAGCCGCGTGAGTGAAGGTCCCCTCGGGGCCCAGGTAAGCCACATTCATCGGCTTTTCGAGGGCCAAACAGCAGGACATAATCTCCCGAAACAGCTTGCCGATATCTTCGTCGGGCAAGGGGCCGGTATTGTTTTCCATAACAGCACGCAAGACCTGAGCTTCGCGCTCGGGGCGGTAATATTGAACCTCACCACCCCCTGATGCACGCTGCTTAACCTCAGCGACCTCTTGCGCACAAGCGGCGCGACGATTAATCAGACTCTGAATCTGTTGATCTATCTCGTCGATCTGCTTGCGCAACACCGATAATTCTTTCGCTTCGTCAGCCATCCGCCCTATTCCGCTGTATTGCTGTTGTACATGTTTACCCTACCAAGCTCGTGACTATCCAGCGACTACTGCAAGGTCTCACCCGGCGCAGCATCACCTTCGGCGTCGTTAGCATCGGAACCCGCTGCGCTATCGGCAGGCGGTGTAGCCAGACCCTCTGTTGCTTCAGCACCTTCAGTATCACCCAAAAGCTCTTCATCCAAGGCGTCTTCAACGGGTTCATCAATGCGCTCTACACCAACCAGACGTTCGTTTTCTTGCGTCAACTTAATCAGGCGCACTCCTTGCGTATTACGACCCAGAACAGATATTTCTTCGGTCCTCGTTCTGACCAAGGTGCCTTTGTCAGAAATCAGCATCAGCTCATCGCCTTCAAATACCTGCACCGCGGAAACCAGGTTACCGTTTCGCTCGGAGCATTGCATGGCAATCACCCCCTGACCTCCACGCCCGATTACCGAAAACTCATCCATGCGAGTACGCTTACCATAGCCATGCTCACTAGCAACCAATAGCAGGCCATCTTCTTCAGGAATCATTAAGGACACAACCTGATGCTCGGGCGCTATCTTGATACCCCTGACACCACGTGCTGTTCGACCCATAGCACGCACATTTGATTCTTTAAAACGAATCATCTTGCCAGAGCTGCTCATCAGCATGATGTCGCGCTGCCCATCAGTGATCGCAGCACCGATCAGGGTGTCACCCTCATCCAGCGCCAAAGCAATCAGCCCCGAAGAACGCGGGCGGGAAAAGTTTTCTAGCGGGGTTTTCTTGACCGTACCGCAGGCCGTTGCCATAAACACGAAATGGTCTTCGGTATACTCGTTCACCGGCAAGAATGTGGTGATACGCTCACCTTCATCAAGCGGCAGAATATTCACCATTGGTCGCCCTTTCGAGCCCCGACTCGCTTGCGGAATTTCAAACACGCGCAGCCAATATACCTTACCCTTGTTACTGAAACACAATATGGTGTCGTGCGAGTTGGCAACCAGCAATTTCTCAATGAAATCTTCATCTTTCATCGACGTGGCAGACTTACCGCGCCCACCTCTGCGCTGCGCCTGATAGTCTTCAACAGGCTGGGTTTTCGCATAGCCTGTATGCGAGATAGTCACTACGAGATCTTCTTCGTTAATCAGGTCTGCCACGGTTAAATCGCGACGAGAAGAAATAATCTCCGAACGACGCTCGTCACCATATTCTTCGAGAATCGCTTCTAACTCTTCACGGATCACCCGCATCAGTTTTTCTGGGTCTTGCAGAATACCCAACAACTCGGTGATTTTTTCCAGAATGTCCTTGTACTCTGCCACCAGCTTTTCGGTCTCAAGGCCCGTCAAACGGTGTAAGCGCATATTTAGGATTTCTTGCGCCTGCACTGGCGACAAGTAGTATTTTCCATCCCGCAAACCATATTGCGGATCAAGATCATCTGGGCGACAGGCATTTTCACCTGCACGCTCCAGCATGCCACTTACTTCACCCGGCTCCCACGACTGCGCTAACAAGCGCTCTTTCGCTTCAACAGACGTAGGGGACTTCTTGATCAGCTCAATTACCGGATCAATATTCGCCAAGGCAACGGTCAAACCTTCTAGCGTGTGGCCGCGCTCACGTGCTTTACGAAGTTCGTAAACAGTTCTGCGGGTCACCACCTCACGACGGTGCTTGATGAAGATTTCGAGCGACTGCTTAAGGTTAATGGTTTTTGGCTCACCATCTACCAAGGCAACCATATTGATGCCAAACACGTTTTCGAGCTGCGTCTGGGCAAACAGATTGTTCATCACTACGTCGGGCATTTCACCACGACGCAATTCAATCACAATGCGCATACCTTCTTTGTTTGATTCGTCGCGTAGCTCGGTAATACCTTCAATCTTCTTGTCTTTTACCAGCTCGGCGATCTTTTCGATCAAGCGCGCCTTGTTGACCTGATAGGGAATCTCGGTAACGACAATGCGCTCACGGTTATTTTTGTCGGACTCAATTTCATAACGCGCGCGCAGGTAAATTTTACCTCGCCCCGTGCGGTAAGCCTGGATTATACCGGCGCGACCATTGATGATCGCAGCTGTCGGAAAGTCCGGACCTGGAATAATCTCCATCAACTGATCGACTTCGAGCTCAGGATCATCCATTAATGCCAGGCAAGCGGTAATCACTTCGTTAATGTTGTGAGGAGGAATATTGGTTGCCATACCCACCGCGATGCCAGACGAGCCGTTCACCAGCAGGTTAGGAACACGAGTAGGCATCACCGCAGGAATTTGTTCAGTGCCGTCGTAGTTCGGCACAAAATCGACGGTTTCTTTGTCGAGATCGGCTAACAGTGAATGCGCCAGCTTCTGCATACGGATTTCGGTATATCGCATCGCCGCCGGGTTATCGCCATCAATCGAACCAAAGTTCCCCTGACCATCGACCAGCATGTAACGCAAAGAAAAAGGCTGTGCCATACGAACAATGGTATCGTAAACAGCGGAGTCACCGTGGGGGTGATACTTACCAATTACGTCACCGACTACCCGTGCGGATTTCTTATAGGCCTTGTTCCAATCGTTGCCCAGCTCACTCATGGCAAACAGAACTCGTCGATGCACAGGCTTTAAGCCATCTCGGGCATCAGGCAAGGCTCGCCCTACGATAACGCTCATCGCATAATCGAGATAGGATTGTTTAAGTTCGTCTTCGATATTTACCGGAAGGATTTCTTTCGCTAGCTCACCCATAAGGACAGCGTTCCTATTTATTCTAGATTTTCGATTTCTACTCTGTTTAGCCGTACGAATCAAAACCAGCGGCTTTCACCCATACAACCACAAATTATTATGCTTGACCCATTCACAACACGGCCAAAATAAAGCAGCCGAGTTTAACACACTGCCTCACCAAAAGTGATCAATATTGGCTAATATTTGCATAAAAACTGGTGCTAAATAAATGAACATCTAAGCTTGTATCTTAAATCTACCCATTACTTTGCGCCGAATAACAAATGAAGAAGTTTTTATTAGTTGAAGACAGCCCAATAGTCAGCAAACACTTCTTCAAGCGTCGGTTCGCGTGAAGCGATGGGACGGGCAATGCGCGTTATGTTCATGAAGTGACGATGATTCAGATTGCTGTCGATTGAGTTT
>JBFJVR010000076.1:0-9155 GCA_041624095.1 Oleiphilaceae bacterium | reverse complement strand
GGGTATAGACATTTCAAGAAGCATTTTTTCTAGCACCCATTAGATAAAAGATTGATAAATTTACTCGGAATAAAAAGGCGGAATAAAAAGGGGTCGGTGACAACTGGGAATCATTAGTATTCACATTTGTCGCGATACCGCCCCTCATTGTTTTAATTAAAGTTGAAGCTGTTTAGCTTTCGGGTGCAACCTATTCGAACTGAGGGGCTCTGACCTGTTATTGAACAGGCCCTCACGCTGAACCCTCCTCTACTTCACCGGTATATACATCTCCACTTCGCCCTTAGGGTCTGATGGGTCGTAGTTTGCGGCGTAGCGTTCAAAGTCGATACCCGCTACAGTTACACGCTGGCTCGGTAGCCATGTACCCCAGATATAGTTGAGGGTTTGCATGATGCCCGCTGCAGTACCGCGGTGCAGAAACACTTGATACTTTTGTTTGGGTATCGATAAGGGTTTTAAGCCGATCAAGTCGCTGGGCTGGGGGATAGCCGCGTAGTAACGAAATTTGTTGGGTTCATCTGGCAGTGGGGCGGTTACGCCAAAGGTCTCCCGCGACCGTGGAATATGCTGATGAAAATTTTCCCAAAGGGTGATCAAAGCATCAAAGTCATCATAACTGACGTCGCTACCCATTCCCCATAAGGAAAATGCCTCTAGTTCGGTTGAATAGGTCTCGGGCGGCGCGATGGGCATCAACTTCTCATTCCAACTGCGCTTTAACCAGAGGCTATGATGTGCTTGCCCGCGTTGAAACGCGGCAGGTGTCAGGCCAAACATTTTAACAAAGGCACGGTGATAAGCCTCTTGGGATTGGTAGCCATGGGCAACTGCGACGTCGAGGACGCTGCGCCCTGCCCTTAAGCTTGCTGCACTACGAGACAAGGTCAAACGCCGCATATAGGTGATCAGCCCCTCCCCTGTCGCAGCGTGAAACGCGCGACAGAGGTGGTACTTCGAATAGCCGATTTCATTCGCCAGCGTATCCAGATCATATGGAGGGTTAAGTTTTTGATCCAGCGCTAACAGTATATCTTTAAGCAGGCTCGCCTTCATGGTGATAGTTCTTTAGAAAAGCCTCACTTGGTGGAATAACTTCAATCAAATCGAGCATTAGGCCCGCTTCGGGTGTGGCTGCAATAAAGTGCCGTTGGCCCCAGTCTTCGTCGCGCAGTGCTAGCAACACATCCCATCCTTTGGCTTGCGCGTGTTCATAATAGGCGCTCACATCTTCCATTTCAAAATTCAATAACAGGCCCTGTACTGGCTTGCGATAGGCTTCAGGGATACTGGGGTGTTTGCAATCGACAATCGCGACATTCACATCTGCTCTGCCGGGCATACTCAGGTGCCAGTACCAGTCAGAACTGAATACAGCTTCGAACTTCAACTCTTCAATGAAAAATTGCGCGAGTCGTGGGCCGTTCTCGGCACTAATAACAGGGTAATAACTGCTCAGTTTTTTCATCTTTGTAGCTCCAGGTTGTGTGTGGAGTGTGCAGATTAACCCTCTAGTACAGATTTTTTTTGATCAATATTGCGTTTTAAAACACAAAAAGGGAACGGAGTGATCGCAAATCGACCAACACAAGCTGATCAAAATTTAATCCCTCCGTTCCCTTTAAGGCTGTTTTAGCTTACTTCTTTTTAGTCTTCACCTTTTTTTGCTTACTTCCTTTAGCACTGGCTTTCTTATCTTTACCACCTTTGCTACTGCCTTCTTCGGGGGTAAACGAAGAGATAACAATGCCACCATGCTGGTCACCTACTAACAACGGCGCTGAGCACGAGGTATGGAAGTTAATTTTCTGAACGTCACTACCATCGTGTGAAATCACCGCTATCGTTTCGGAGCTTAGCCTGACCCCATTACCGTCAACAATAAGCGTATCTCCGGTGTTGACGAGCTGAGACACATACACGTTTCCGGACTTGTCGCTTAAACTCAGTGTCACCGGGCTTAGGCCACTAGAGTCACCCTCACAGCTAGACTTATCGTCCCCCTGCTCATGATTCGAGTCGGCACACGAACCGCCAACATAGGTAATACCAAGCCGCACAGGCTTACCGTCAGCACAACTTGCTTCTGGTGCGGGCACAACGTTCACCGGAGTAGAGTCAATTGCTGAACAAGTTACGCCAGTATCGCCCACTACGTTTGCACTGACATTGACGGTGCTCACCGTACTCTCTGTGATGAACACAGGCTCGCTACTTAGGTTAAGTGTGGCACCTGCCGCCAAGGTTTCAGGCGACACCATCAAGATCTCACCTAGTTTGCTATCCTGTATGCTGGTCAACTCAAGTGCAGTACCGCCGGTGTTGAGCACTTTGTAGCCATAGACCACTTCACCACCACCGTTCGGCAACTCACAACTATCGGTTCCTTCACCCGGTTCCGTCGACTCCGCGACGTAGCTGTCATCTTTCTGTCTAAAATCAACCACAAACCAGTTTGGAGAAGGGTCGCCTTTTTCGCTGTTAGCAGGGTTAGGTGAGTTACCATCTAATGGCGCCGGCTGCCCTGCAACGTAAACGGCCGAGCAGCTGGTATGCACAATCTCTTCTACCCCGTTTATGAAAATCTGGAGTTTGGAGCCAATGTTTTGGTGATTACCGGCATCTACGGTATATCCATTTTGACTCGGCTGGGTGAGGATAGTCACACCACTTTCGAGGTCTACACCATTATAGAGCACTGACCCACTCGCTTTACCCACAAACTCTACCGTTGCATTGATCATATCCGGGCCAATGTAACGCAGCGTTGTTGCTGAAATAGCAGAGGTACACAGTTTATCATCACCTGGCTGAGGTTTAACTGCACAGCTTTGATCAACTGCGACATGACATTGAACCGGAGCATTGCAATTAACATAAGCTGGGTCATCATCACTAACGCCAGTATTGGTAACAACCCCATTTGCGCTAGCCTGGGCAATATTGAGTTTAGTGCCTGCAGAGTCACAATACCCTACCGCGTGGAGGTTCTCAAAACCTGCTACTGTGGCATCTAAAATTACTTCAGCTCCAATCGGCAAGTCGTCGATCACTGCGCCAATGATGTTCAACTGGGAATCCGTAATCGTCACATTCCGTAGGTCTTCTCCACCCACATTATTAACTATCAAACGGTAGTCAGCGTCGTCGCCCAACATCCCACCAGGCGGCTTTTCTGCAGTATCAGCATCGAGGTAAAGGTCACTGTCACCCATACGCACCTGCTTTCTAAGCGCGATAGCCGGGCCAGAAATACAATTCAAGTTAGCGGGGTTGTCGTCACTGACAAGTTGTTGGGTAAGCATTCCAACAGCGACAACCGACGCGACATTCAGCTGGTTACCAGTGCTTCCCGCGCATACATCAGGCTGATAGAGTCCTTCGAAACCAGCATCGCTCGAATCTATCATACGGCTTTCGCCCGCTTCCAAACTCAACAAAGCCTCTTCGATCCCTAATTTAGGGTCTGTCAAGACGACGTCGCTCAGTGTTTCCGAGCCTATATTTCTGACAATCAGACGGTAAGTCGCATCTGTAGCGCCTACGACTCCCGCTGGGACGTCAGCATCTGTAGCGAGATCTGCTTCGAAAAAGTTAATCCCGTCGATACTAACCTGCTTCAGCAATTCGATTTGCGGCTCCTCGCAGCGAACGTAGGCCACGTCTTGGCTGCTTACTGCAACGGCGCTGATTTCACCTTCGGCATCAACACGTGCAGTATTTAAATGCGAACCGATGCTGTCGCAGCGATCTACTACGTGTAGCGCCTCAAACCCAAAACTGCTTGAATCGAGAACCTGCTTGTCACCCGGTAGCATGACAGCCAATCCTAGCGGCACATTTATCAGCCCCAAATCAATATCGTTGACAACGGGGTTAACGAGGCTTTCGGTGCCCGTATTGGTAACCGTCAACCTATAAAAAGCGTCATCACCGAGTTTGCCCGCAGGCCCCGATACCTCAGAATTTGCATCAAAGAAGTTTATGCCGTCTAGGCTGACTTCTTTCATCAGACTAACATGAGGTTCGGCTATGCAATTCAGCATCGCGGGGTCATCATCGCTCACAAGCACTCCGCTCAATGCGCCAATTCCAGTAACTGAAGCCATGCTCGAAACCATACCCGGCTCGGTGCACACATTTTCTTTTAGCAATCCGCTAAAATCCGAAAACCTTACACTGCAAGATTCTCCTTCTTCAAGCACACCACATTCAGCCGGGATGGCTTCGTTTACCATACCGAAGTCAGGGGCATTAATACGCACATCAACCAGCGCCTCGGAGCCTGAATTGGTGATTCTAAGCATGTAAGTGCCATTCACCTCGCCGGCTACGCCAACCGGAACAGCTTGGGGCAGGTCGTCGCAACTATCGCCGACAATCTCATCAGCATCGCTAAACTCGCTCAGCATATCGTCGTTCACTGTAACCTGCGTGCATAACTCGATCTTCGGTGCTGGTTGCGCACAGGCGGAACCATCTACCAGCCAATCCATTTTTGCCACATATGGATGTACATAATCCGGATTGCTGTAAGGTGCCCCGGCGCTCATTGGAAAACTGAACTGAGCGGGCTCGGTGGCAGGCAGCAGTATTGTTGCGTCGTAGGGCAGGCTCGTCGACTCCAGGCTAACATGGTAGTCAAGGTCGGCTGACTTGACTAAGTGAATCAAATACGTGCCTTGCACATTTGTGGTCTGAGTAAAGGTGTCATTTCCAGTCGTGCATTGTGACTCTGGGCTCCCTGGTATGCACTGGGCCACAACCTCCACATTAGCCAAAGGGAGGTCGGTACCGTACTCAATTACCCCACTGTTATTTACATCGCAAAAAACATTACCTTCTACCCACGTGGCCAACGCATTGCTGGCACTTAAGCCCAACAACGCAGCAGCGCCTAAATATCCTATTGTTGATTTCATGATTACTCCTTTCGTATTAACCATCTTTACTTCAGAAACCGCTAAAACACATCATCACTCGGTTGTGTTACAGCAAGAAGTAAACATGATTCCCAGCAAAAAAGATTGGTCAAATAACCGACTTTTTACTATATTTTTTCATCCGGCATAAAATATGTGACGAAATTCCGCCACAATATATGCTTTGGGGCTGCGAATTAGGAAGCAAAGAGACTCAATTGATCAAAATTTAGTCCCTCCGTCCCCGATTTGGGAGATTTCACATTTGTTTGAACAATTGGCGGGACTGGTGCCTTTCTTTTTTAAATGCTGTCCTATACTCAAAATAGTTTTCGACCCAACTATCGCGAATTCCATTGGAGGCGATCATGCAGCGCAAATTACTATCAGGCAAATTACTAGCAAGCAAATATCTTCAAGTCGGTTTGGCCACATTGCTATGTTGTAGTGGCGCTAACGCTGATGACAGCCAGACGCAATTAAGCGACGACATATTCGGCTCGCCCTTCGATGTGTGCTTCGAGCACGGTTATAACGCGACACTCGTGACTCAAGACCAAGCCTATGAAACTGCCGAGTGCTTCTCGGAACTTCTGGATAAAAATATCGCCGATGAGCGCATTCTGGGGGCAAATAAACACACCGTTTTGCAATACTCTATCAGTTGGTATGAGGCTGCCGCTCAAAAAGGCCACCACGGTGCTGCCGAAAAGTTAAGTGCAAATGTAGCTAAATTGATGCGCCACGAACTCAAATCAAAAAACGGCTTATACAACGAAGCGCAGCAACTGCTCGCCTCTGAAAAAACCTTCAAGGCATTAGACACCGATCAAAACGGCGTACTTAGCGCTGAAGAAAGCATCGCTTCTGCCGAGGTTAATGCACTGTTAGTTGATGCCGACCTAAACAACGATGGCCAGCTAAGCTTTACCGAATATACCATTGGGACTGGCGAAGCAACTGCAGCGGGTTTTGCTGCTGAGCAACCCTCTACGGAACAGTAGCCTCACGCTACAAAGGCTGAATATGGGCCTTATCGAAAACAAGGTGACGCCCTTATCGGCGATAGGCGGGCACCTCCGTCCTCTGTGCGTTTTTGCTGCTACGCCGAGGCCCAAAAAATGACAGATTTTAAGGTGCTTTGTTTTACCTCTTCGTGGAGTTAAGGTATAACGACGCCATGAAAACGCCAAAACGAATCCAACCCTTAATTGAAGACGGCATTGTCGACTCGGTGATCAGTCGCCTGATGAGCGGCAAAGAAGCCGACGTGTATACGGTTCGCTGTGGTGACGAAGTAAGGTGCGCCAAGGTCTACAAGGACGCGCTCAAGCGTAGCTTTAAAAAAGCCAGCCAATATCAGGAAGGCCGCAAGGTACGTAATACGCGCCGTGCACGCGCCATGGAAAAAGGCTCCAAGTTCGGTCGCCAACAACAAGAAGAAACCTGGCAAAATGCCGAGGTAGACGCGCTCTATAAACTTGCGGCAGCCGGCGTTCGGGTCCCCAAGCCATATGGCTGCTTCGACGGTGTACTTATTATGGAGCTGGTGACGGATGAGGATGGCGAGGTCGCGCCAAGGTTAAACGACGTGTCTATGTCTGCGGAACAAGCCATCGAAGACCACACGTTAATGATGGACTACGTCAAGCGAATGCTTTGTGCCGGTGTAATTCACGGCGATTTGTCAGAGTTTAATGTGCTAGTTGACGACTACGGCCCGGTCATCATAGACCTCCCTCAGGCCGTTGATGCCGCTGGAAACAACCATGCAGAAGCCATGCTAGGTCGCGACGTGGGCAATATGACCAATTACTATGCCCAGTTTGCGCCAAAATTGAAGCAAACCCGCTACGCTCAGGAAATGTGGGCTTTGTTTGAAGCCGGAGAACTGCACCCCGACAAAGCACTAAGTGGCGAATTTGAAGACGACAACGAAGCCGCAGATGTCGATTCAGTAGTCGCCGAGATCAAAGCAGCCTGGGAAGAAGAACAAGCGCGGCAAGAGCGAATACGGGAAAGTGATTCGCTCGACCATTAGGCTTGCGTAAAATCAGCCTAGGCCAACCCTCAACCCGCTAGGGTGCATATCAGCCGAGAGTCATCCAGAGCAGCCGTGCGGTGATTAGTAATTGCCTGATAATCAGGATTCTGGATCATACTTAAAAAGTCTTCGATAGAAGGATAACGAACCAGAAAGGCCTCGTCCCAGGATTCATCGGCCGGACAGATAACACCCGCTGCGACACTCCCTTTCCACACTAACTCACCACCTAAGGCTTGAATGAAGGTGAACGCGGCTTCTGCATAAATTTTGTAGGCCTCGCGCCCTGTTAGATCAACGTTTTCGCCTTCATAATTAGCAAATTCCTTGAATCTAAGAAGGTTAAGCATCTCCACCGGCTTGCCAGCAGGTACGGTATTAACCAGTTGTTTGATCTGTTCAGCTCTGGGGTTTATCGACGCCACACTTGCCTCTCTTGTTGCCGCAATAGCTCATTGCTCTGTTGAATAAATATTTCTCTTTTTGGGGGGCATCTATGCCTCAGTTATGCCGCAGTTATGTCTTTGGCTCATCCCCTACTTTGCTCGCGGGCAATTTGCCAACCGCCGATAAGCGACCTCGCGGGTTTACAATAGTAGGCCGCGACAGCAAAAGGTTGTTGGGATAAATAATCACTTCTCTGCTCTCACTAATCAGCTTGGTATTAAACAGGTTTATTTCAGAAATATAACCTTCAACGTAGTTGTCTGCATCAATAACCCGAATAAAATTGCCTCGCCTGAATGAGGCATGTGCGACCAGTAAAAAAAACGCTGTGATATTGCTTAGTAGAGACCAGCCTGCAAAAAGCGCCACCCCAGTTACAGCAAGAATACTGGCAGACAGCGTCAGCAAACCTTTAAAGTCGAAGCCCCAAACAATCAAGCTAGACGCCACTGCGCCAATCATAAGAATAATATTGAGGGTATAAAGTGCTTTGGCAATTGCGTCATCTTTCAGTCGCCCTTGCGCACCATATTTGCGGATTCTTGGCCCCACCGTAAATCGGAATAGCAGATAAATAATCGCAATAAACAGCGTAAGAAAGAGATTCAACTTATAGGTGATAAGCCACTCAAGAAGAGATGAAGACATTAAAACGCTCCCTAGCGTCAGCACATCGATGCACCAGCGTATACACCAATATAATTAAAGACCTGTATGGGAGCTATATATCATACAAAGGTGAGAGACCCCAGTTCTTTTCGCTTTGAACGATACATCGCCTGGTCGGCACGCTCTAGCATGTCGCCGGAGCTAAGCCCCTTTTCCCAAGTCATGACGCCGATGCTCACACTCACCACCTGCGAGTGGTTTTTGCCATCCATCGAAAAGGTATAAGGCTTACTCAGCTCACGCTGCTTGCTTTCCATTAACTCAGTAAGTTCCTTTTCGTCTCTATAGTTAGACACGATCATAAAGAACTCGTCGCCACCGTAACGGGAAACATAGTCTGAACGGCGCATGATGCCTTTCAAGCGCTGAGAAAAGGTTTTTAATAATTGGTCGCCATAGCGGTGGCCTTTGGTGTCGTTGATATCTTTAAATTTGTCCAGATCGAGCATCACCACCGAAAACTGACGATTCGAACGCTCACTCTGCGAAATCATAAATTCCAGCTTGTCGTAGATCATGGAGCGGTTGGGCAAGCCAGTTAGCGGGTCTTCTTCTGCTCTGTGCCGTAGTTCCACAACCAAGCGATAACGTTCAATGGCATATGCGATGGCACGCGACAGCAGTTCTGTTGTCACTATTTTCTTCGGCAAGTAGTCCTCGGCACCTTCTTTTATCGAAAGTTCACCCAAGGTTTGATCACTTGCGCCAGTCAACACGATAACGGGGCACTCCAACCCCGCCAGAGAAAACGACCTGAGTGTTTCTATCCCCTCTGAATCGGGCAAACCCAGATCGAGCAATATGACATCGAAGCTTAGCTTAGATGCTTTGCTTAAGCCTTCATCCAGCCGCTTACAATGTTCAAACTCGTACTGTTTCGTCGGGTCACGCCCTAGTAGATTTTTAATCAGGTAGACATCATCATCGTCATTCTCAACGATCAGGATTCGCGTACTTTCATCGTTCGCGGGCACTTCATTTTTTGTCCCCATACACGCTGATTCCTTATAGGCTCCCCGGCTCTTGATCACTGGCAACATAATTCTTCCTCCTTGACTCCCTACCGATATACT
>JBFJVR010000075.1:0-9249 GCA_041624095.1 Oleiphilaceae bacterium | reverse complement strand
TGTGACCCCAATTTAACCAATTTACCGCCCCGCCGTCTCTGCCACCGTTCGCCGAATACTCTTTAGCTTTACGCGCCCATCGTATAAGCTGCGTGCTGTTACTTATCTTACATCCGGTTTTCAGCCTTACATGACATTCTTTACCGACTTTAGTCTCACCAACTGGCTCAACCTGTTTGCGCTGCTGTGGTTCCTCTGCTGTTTTAATGGCTATATGCGTTATGCCCGCAAGCGTGCAAAGGACACCCCATGCCTGGCCAGCACTCTGCATATGTACCGCCATGAGTGGATGAAAAAAATGCTGATGCGCGATATGCGTATTGCCGACAATACCGCCGTTGCCAACCTTGAGCGCGGGGTGTCATTTTTTGCATCGACCACGATGCTGATACTGGCTGGTTTAATGACGATACTGGGCTCGACAGAAAAAGCCATTGGTTTAGTCGCTGACCTGCCTTTCGTTACCCAGGCCTCACGTGCAGAGTGGGAAGTAAAAATTGTATTGCTGATCGTACTATTTGTTTATGCCTTCTTTAAGTTCACCTGGAGCCTGCGACAATACGGGTTCGTAACCATAATGATTGGTGGCGCGCCGATACCGGCCGAAAACCCTAGTGAAACCGAAAAGAATGCACAAGCGATACGGATTGCCAAAATGGCTTCGTTGGCAGCTAATAACTTCAACATAGGGCTACGCACTTATTACTTTTCGATCGCCATACTGAGCTGGTTTATCAGCCCGTGGCTGTTCATGTTAAGTTCAGCGGGGATAGTGCTAATGCTGTACCGCAGGGAGTTCAAATCAACGACTTTGAAAACCCTGATGATGAGTGGTGATGAGTTAAAGCAACAAGAGGAGCGATGAAGGTCTAGAAACCGAATCCAAGCGAAACATAGGAGGTTTCTTCAGAGTGCATGCCGATGATCTGCACTACCCAAAAACGCACACCCAATTCTAGGGCGAGTAACTCGACGCCTTCGAGATCACGTTCGTTGTCGGTGTTCAGAAAGTAATACGACAAGCCAAAATCGACATGCATAAAAGAGAAGCCGTCGGTATAAGCGAGGTTGATTTTCTCTCCATCTTTACCAAAACCTGCTCGCAATGTCGGGCCTTCGTGAGCAGCACCAACGCGCGTGTAATACGAGGCACCAACATAATGCATATGGCCTATCAGGTTTTCGTCGTGCACGTAAGCGTAGCGTGGTGTGAGCCCTTCAAAATCAAAAGGGTCGAGGTCCAGATCATCAAAAAAGGATGATTCGGCTACGCTAAAAGGCGCAAAAAGCAAGACAACAAGAAAAATCAGAATGTGTTTCATAAGGCTATGTAGAGTGGGTCCGTAACTCATTAATCGAAGGCAGAAGCATTCTATTTATTCGTGCGATTAGAGCCTACACAAAGCCAAGACCGAAACCAAGTATCAAAGCCCTGAATTGTGCTCGAGTCCCGCTATTGAGCTACATTTTAGTGCTGCGCCCCAAGCCCCGGAGCAGCAGAAAAGCTAAAGCAGAAAGCGCCCGCCGCTCGCAATCGAAACGGTCAGTAAACCCAGCACAAGGTTAAGGCCGATTAGTTTGCGCATTTTATTAAGCACGTCGCCGGCTTCGGGCCAGGCCTTGGTTTCAACCAGCCGCTGAAACTTACGATACAGCGCAAAATAAACGTGCATAAACAAGCCGATCATCAGATACCCTAAACCCAGCATCATATGCACGTGCTTACCTATGGCAGCCATTCCTCCGTAAAGGGCGATCATACCGTGCCCAGTTGCAATCAATGTCGCCACGGCAAGCCATACCCAAATAAAAAACTTGGCAAATACCTGATTCCAGAGGAGCAAGCGCTGCGGGGCTTCAAGTAAGTCGGCCGCAACAGGCCGCAAACATTGATACGCGAAGAACATTCCGCCCACCCAGATCAGGGCAGCAAGAAGATGAAGTGTGAGTGCGAGGGCCATAAGGGGCTCCGTAAGGGATTAAATAAGCGAAGCCGACTACTATACCCAAGTGGCGTGAGGCACAGAATAGATCTAATAAAAAAAAGCAAAAAAAAAACCCGACTAGAAGTCGGGTTAACAAGAACACACACACATGAAACTAAAAGGAGACACCAAACTAAGCGGGCCTGAATCGCTCTGTTCAAATTCAATAAACTTAGGTTAAGGCTTTAAGCCTGAAGAGTCTGTTGGTAAAGCATTGCGAATTGTAAAATTGTATTAACAGGTGCAATTTGAGTGTAAATCGCCCTTCGCCAAACGAGTTATAAGCGCAGCATAAGCCGAACGCTGGTGTCGCCAATTTAAATAGCGAATATCCGGGGGGGCAGGTAAGTTCCCATCGCGCTTGGATTGAGCAAGCACTGCAAGCCGGCTTGCGATAATCATCGCTTCGTTATCATCTGCACATGCTGCATAACACAGCTCGCGACCAAATAGCTCTGGGTAAGCCAGGCGCGCAGGAACCACCGGGATACAGCCCGCCGCGACCGCTTCTAACACCGCGATACCCTGAAAGTCGTGCAAGGCAGTCGACAACACAACATCGGCCTGCTGCAATAGGCGACGATAGACTTTGGCCTCGCTAACAAAACCCCACTCGCCCTTATGAGCTCCCAGTTCCGCTTCAAGTTGATCAAATGCCTTTGGCCACTTACGAAACTGCTGGCCAAGCACATGCAAAGTGAAGTCGACGCCCAGTAACTTGAGCTGCCGCACTGCGTTTAACAGCAATTCCGGGCCTTTATCGTATTCCCAGCGATGATTCCAGACAATTTGTAAGGGGCCGCTAAACTCTATATTTGGCCGATAATGCTCATCCAACAAGGGTACTGGTAACACCACACTGCGCTGTGAGAGCTTGTCGACAAGTTTGTCGGGGACTTCGTCGGGCAACTTTGCCAATACGTTTTCACAACCCTGCAAAAAGGTTTGGCGGTTGTACTCACTGTTGAAGGCGATACACCTTGCACTCAATGCCGTGTATAGATTGAGCATGCGCGGTTCAAGGCTCTGGTACGCCTTATCGGTTTCAGGGTAGGCAAACTGGTTTTCGTGAAAATAGACCAAACTCGGTATAGACGCCAAATTTGGCACCATGCCTTTAAGGGCCGACAAGTCTGTCATGGAAGTCGCGATCAATAGATCATAGTGCTGCTTCAGCAGTTTTCGAGACTCTTCCTTAAAGGCCCAGCTCAGACTATTACCGCGAATTCGCCAAGCGAAGTAGCGCGCCGGAAGGCTCAGCACCGTCCATTCATGTTCACTAAACTGCGCGCACAGGCCTTCTCGCCAGTAGCAGTGGCTTTGCGCATCGTAAGCCGACAGCAGAAGTATCTTCAGTTTCACCCGGCTTACTCACCACTATTAAGCAGCGGCCAGCCTTTTGCAGCCTCTAATTCAAAAGCAAGTTCCAGTAGTGTTTGCTCCTGGCCTCTGTCTGCACTGAATTGCAGGCCGATCGGCAGACCCGTCGCACTCATTCCCATTGGTAAACTGATCGCTGGCGTTCCCGCCACATTGGCCATAGGTGTAAAGCCGACATAGGCCATCAAACGGGTAAATAACTCTTCGAAGGGCACGCTCGGGCTAAGATATCCCAAGGGCGGCGTCACGCGGGATAATACCGGTGACAAGAGCAAGTCATAGTCTTCGAAGCTTGTTCTAAAGTCCTGCCCGGCCTTTGCCAGCCTGAACAATGCAGCAGGCGTTTTGATCATGCGTTTTTTATAATAGTTGGCCAGGCCAAGCGACAGGCTATCTAAACGACTGGCATCAAAACTGCGATTAATACTCAGTCGGCCACTATGTTTAACCGCAAAGGCCATCATTCCCCAGTACAAACTGAAGTCGTCGGCAAACTGCTTACCTACAGGGAAGTCCGCTTCATCGACCTGATGGCCTAGCTCAACCAGCAAATTAGCGGTATGTTCTAGCACTGCACGCGTGTCTGCGTCGGTTGCTTGGCCATTGACCGAGTCACTGATCAGCCCTATTTTCAGGCGTTTTTTGGCAGGGCCTTGCACCAAGGGTAATAAGGGCAAGCCCGGGTTATGATAGTAACTCTGTGCTTCAAAATGAAAGTGAGCGGTATCACGTATACTGCGGCTCAGAATACCTTCGCTCACAATATTAATTGGCAAGGAACGCGCCTGCATCGAATTCACGTGTCTGCCGCGGCTCGGTTTTAAACCCACCAGGCCATTACACGCTGCGGGAATACGTATCGAGCCTCCACCATCGTTGCCATGTGCAAAAGGCACCGCCCCCGAGGCAACCAATACTGCTGCGCCTCCCGAGGACGCTCCAGCGGAGTGGCCGGTATGCCACGGATTGCGTGTCGGAGTGCCATGTTCGGGTTCGGTGGTAGCATTGAAACCAAACTCAGGCAAGGTACTTTTACCTAGTACGCTCACCCCTAAACTCAGAAACTGTTTGGCGTAAGCGGCACTGCGTTTTTCGACCGCGGGCTTCAGCGCCGCACTGCCAAAGCCAGTCGGTAAACCGGCTAGCTGGACATTATCCTTAACAAAGGTTGGCACTCCGGCGAATGCGCCACTAACAGTTTGCCCCGGTACACTAGAACGCGCCTCAGCCAAGGCCGCATCAAAGCGCTCGTAACAGTAGCTTTGCAGTAGAGGATTAAGCTTACGACAGCGTTCAATCGCAACACGGGTGAGTTCCAACTGGCTTATCTCGCGTCGCCGCAACATTGCGGCTAGTTCGAGCCCATCGCGAGTGCCCATGAGGTCATCACCAAAGGCATGGAGTTTGTTGTTTTTAATACTGTCTATACTCATAGCTTCGCGACGCATCCTGAAATATTTGGTGTGTATGAAACACTCGGCTAAGCTTACCTGTGTCGCCAGTCATTTAGAAGCCGCTTATTGCCATGCCTGCGGTGAATCGTGTTGCCGAGTCGCTGCCCATTGAGCCATTAGCAAAACCCGTGCATTACCAGCGACGTACAGACCTACAGCCAAGCCAGATTTAGACGAGCCCACTTATGACACACACCAACCAACCAGCTGAGCCCTTGCCTTTTCGTGTTTGCATTCGCGTGCGTTACGCCGAGTGTGACGCCCAGCAGGTGGTATTTAATGCCCGCTATGGTGACTATGTTGACATAGCCATGACCGAATACTTCAGAGTAATTAGTGGTGGTTTTCAGACCCTACTGGAACAAGGCTACGATTGTCAGGTCGTGCGCATGCTGACTAACTGGCAAGCCCCGGCACGCTTTGACGAGGTATTGAATCTGGACGTTACGACCGAACGCATCGGCACAACCTCTTTCACACTTAAAGTGGCAATCAGCAAGGCAGTTGGCCAACAGCCTGTAGCAACATCTGAAGTCACGTATGTATTGGTGGCAACGACTGATTATAAAAAAACGCCGCTACCCGACTCCTTACGCACGGCCTTGAACAGGGGCGCAACAGGGCAGCTTATCGACCAGTCTGGTAGTGTCAGCGATAGCAGTCGTCGCGTTAGCCTATGAAACTCCCATTGTTGTATTTACCGGCGCATCACCCCCCGAAATAGGTGAAAAGGCGATTAGAGAAGGCGCACAGGACGGCAAGGTCAGCAGTGAACTGTTAACCAAGTCTATTGCCTACGCCATAGAGCGCCACAAGCTAATCAAAGCGGAAGCAAATGCCCTGCTGAACGATGCAGTCACCCGGCTACCATCTCTAAGTATGCTTTACGAAATGCAGTGGGTGACGAACTACTAAAGCGCATGGCATCACGCATCGCTGACCAAAAACGCGCGTCAGATGTCGCTGCGTATCGGGGTAACAATCGTTTCGCCTCGTTACTCAGTAACTACTGAGATCAAGCTAAGTTCACACATACTTGTCACCTCATCTGGGATTCGGAGTGACACTTGTTTGATTGTTTCTTTCAGCATGTTACGCATCATTTACCTCACAGAACGGCTTCTGATTCGCGGCGGGGTTGTAATTTGCATGCAAGATTATAGGCTATGCTGGCCCAAGCGCAGCGAACTATTCATGCAAACTATTCATGCAAATAGTCTGGCTGCATAGAGACTCGTTTCAAGTCCGGCTTTACAGGGCGCTACCATCTTGCTTGAGTGTGTCAACGCGGCTCCGCTACGCGACAAATTTATTCTTCAAAAACAAAATCATTTCCGCAACTTCGCTGGAGCCTTCACTTTCGATTAAACCCGGAACCGGCTGATCGTCTCCACTGAGGTAATGCTTTAGATATCGGCTATACACCGGAAGTTCACTAATTTCTCGTTGGCTTAGCGACTTAAACGCCATGCTCCAGCTGGTAAACATACGCGCCCTTGTTTCACGGTCGAGTATTTTAATAATGTGGTGGTGGCGCACATCACGGTGCAAACGCATGAACAGCGACTCTATTTTCTCTGGCGGGCCTTCAACGACCTGAAAGAAATTCAAATCGTGGTACATCAGGAACCCGGTAATCTGATCCCTTTCGTTACAAACACGGGAAACACTTAGAATTTCTAACAATTCGGTATCTGAAGGCTCGAAGCTGGCTTGGCTAATATAAGCCAGCTGTCTTAGTTCCGTATCCATAGTGCCACTCCCCCTTTTGTGAAAAAGTAGACTATTCTTATTCCTTAGCTAGTTTAAACCCAGGAAGCACTGCGCGCGAACAGTTTCTCCCCAGTCAAGAAGAGCCGTTTGCGAAATACGCAATAGTCGCGGAAAAAGCAAGGCACATACATGGGTAAACAAAGTCATACAACAAAACAGATTCCACTTATGAAAAGATCCTTGGTTTTGGCTTTTGCAGCCTTAATCTGCTTATCCTTATTCATGCCGGGCACTGTCTTTGGCTCGGAGTGCAATCAGATTAATCAGCTTCAGAGCTTGGACACGGCTCATTTGACGCCCTATCTAACCGAGGCTGGCCGTGCTCGTTTAAAGGGAGATTCGCCCATTGAGCCACGAGATGTATACCAGCGCGTGCTCTCCTTGCAGGCTCAGTTAAAACGCATTGGCATCCACTTCGATGAAGCGCCAAGCTTAATGAACCCGGATACAGTGCTGCCTCGCCATAACTACGTGCTGGCTTATGACATATTTATCCTGCAGCAGGTCTGGTATCAACACCATCACAATGTCGCCCAGGTGCCCCCCGACATAAAGTACCCATCAAACATTAAACCCGCTGAAGTGTTTCAGTGGATTGACGCCAGTTTGCTGTTTGTGCAATGCGTATTTTCACTCCCCAAAGAAAGCATTAAAGATAAGCAAACACTAAACAATGCATGGCAACACATCACGCCTGCGCACGTATACTACTTGCTGGAGCAAACCATTAAATCGATCGCCGCGCAGATCCCCCATAGCATGTTGCAGCAGTTTCAATTGATGCGCGTTAATCAGATCTACTATGGCTTACAAAACTATCTCATGCTCAGAAGCACGGAGTCTGTCGTCAACTGGTCGGCCTACTCACCAAGCACTGAAGCCAGTATTGACAACACCATCAAAACCGCACTCAGTACCTTACAAGTGCTCGATACTCACCTAGAGAACCGTTCCGTCTTTGTGTCGCTTAAGCTAAGAGACAGCAGCAAACTCGAGCAAGGAGTAGCATTGATTTTTGCTCTATCGCAAATATATGGCGAGTTGCAAACACTGGGGTATCGAAGCAAGACTCCCTTATATATGCCCCCGGCATTGCCTTTGGCAGGGCAATCCTATCTCACTGTCAATATTGATGAACGGGTAGAAAAAATCGCTCACCTCGCATCGCGCTTAATCCAGCGGGAGCAAAATAATGACTAAGCTCTCCGCTCGACTCAACAAGCTTATTCTGGTCTGTGGCGTGTTTATCGCCATCCTGTTGATCCCCATAAGCTACCTTTTTTTCAGTTACGAAGCCTACACCAACGCATCGTCGGCATTGAGTACAGAAATCAATGCCCTTACCAGTATCGAACATGAAGTTTCGCAAGCCACCGCCACTCTCGAAAACTGGATACACGAGCCACAAGAGCAGAAGCGCGAGCGTATTGTCTTTCACTGGCAACGCACCTGGGAAAAAACGGCAAAGCTGGACAGCAGCCTTCACGCAGCGCTGGCAAGCAAACTGAACGAAATAGAACTCCAACAATGGCGCGCAATCGACATTCGCACTCAATTACTTGATGCCAGTGCGCAACGACTATTCCATAGTATCGTCGCGAAGCAAATGCGTCAGGGTTTTACGCTCTGTACCGAGCTGGTAGAGCACTTCAAGCAACAAAACCTGATTATCCCTCTTGGCTTTGCAGCTGACGCGCGAGGTTACTTTACCCTTGCGACTCAGGAACTCACCGCAGCAATACAGCAACAGGAACTTAGCCGCTGGAAAAACTATTATGAGGCGATCAACAATTTTCATCAGAGCCTCCTGAAAGCCAACAATGAGTCCCTCACCACCCCCAAAGCAAAAACAATCCACCTCCAGCTAAGTGAACTCGCAAACAAGTTCACTCTGAATGCCAACACCTTGCAAAAACTGGCGCAAACCTATCGCTACTACGACGTCGATGCCAAACTTAACGATATTCATCGAGGCATAACCCGCCTGTCGGACCTGTTAACCGTGCAGCTCGACACACTTTACAAGCAGTCTGATCAGCAAAGCGAGGCCTTACGCTCAAGCTTTATCCATTCATTTATACTGATAGTGCTATGTGCACTGGTGATCGGTTTAGGCCTGCGCTGGTGGCAGTCGCGCTTGCACGCTGCCATTGCACTCCCCATTAGTAGTGTTGTACAGCAAGGGCATCGCATCGCCAGTGGCGACACCAGTGAGATAAGCCTTGGGCAAAGTGACATCACTGAAATTGGCCAGCTGGTCTCGACCATTGAGGCCATGCGTGAAATCGTGCTGGAGGATCAAGAAAGGCATAAACGTGAACTACGCCGGCAGCAGCTGATCTTCTCGTTGAACGAATACGGCGTTAACACCAAAGATATCAGCAAATTTGCCCAGCACTCACTTGAACAAATAAGCGAAAGTACAGGCGCCGTCGCTGGAGCGATATTTGTGCAAGATACCTTGTCGATAAACAGCGAACCGCTGCTAAAGGCACACTTGAACCTCAGCCGTGACTTACACAACCACTATCAACAGTCCTTTGATGGTCTCCCCCAGCAGGTATACGAGCGTGGCGAAGGGTATACCAGCGTGCTGCAAGCCGATGTGGTCCAGTTGCGTTCTGTCGTGCGAGAAGAATCTTTGCACTTCAATACCA
>JBFJVR010000074.1:0-9271 GCA_041624095.1 Oleiphilaceae bacterium | reverse complement strand
GCTATCATCGAGAAAGCGCCCATGTCATGCAGAATATCTTCGGCGGCAATAGTCTCTTTACGAATGCGCGAGTCTGCAAAGGCGACATCCTCGGGTATGTTGGGGTCAAGGTGATGACACACCATTAACATATCGAGATGTTCGTCGACCGTGTTGACGGTATAAGGGCGCGTCGGGTTGGTAGAGGACGGTAGCACGTTGTCATATGCACAGGCTTTAATGATATCAGGAGCGTGCCCGCCGCCCGCACCCTCGGTATGGTAAGTGTGTATTGTTCGCCCTTTGAATGCGGCAATAGTATCTTCGACAAAGCCCGACTCGTTGAGCGTATCAGTATGAATCGCGATCTGAACATCGTAGTTTTCGGCAACGTGCAAGCAGTTATCGATGGAGGCAGGCGTGGTGCCCCAATCCTCGTGAAGTTTCAAACCGAATGCGCCTGCTTGTAACTGCTCTTCAAGCGCGTCTGGCAAACTCGCGTTGCCTTTGCCTAAAAAGCCAAAGTTCATTGGCAGGTCGTCGGTTGCCTGCAACATCTTGCCAATGTGCCATGGCCCTGGGGTGCACGTGGTGGCATTAGTGCCAGTCGCCGGGCCTGTCCCGCCACCAAGCATCGTCGTTGTGCCCGACATCAGTGCCTCTTCTACTTGCTGTGGACAAATAAAGTGAATATGCGCATCCACCCCTCCGGCAGTTAAAATCTGCCCTTCGCCAGCAATGATTTCTGTTCCGGGGCCAATCACGATCGTTACGCCTTCTTGCGTGTCGGGGTTGCCCGCCTTGCCTATTGCTTCAATGTTGCCGTTTTTTATCCCGACATCCGCTTTAACGATTCCCCAGTGGTCGAGTATTAGCGCATTGGTAATAACCGTGTCCATCGTCTCGAATGAGACCTGCTGGCTCTGCCCCATACCGTCTCTAATGACTTTACCACCACCAAACTTCACTTCGTCACCATAACGCGTGTAGTCTTTTTCGACCTGTATCCACAACTCGGTATCGGCCAGTCTGACGCGATCACCCGTGGTAGGGCCAAACATATTCGCGTAGGCCTCTCGTGATATCGTTGCCATAAGTCTATTCCTTATCCGTTGTATTTATGACGCGCACTAGGCGTCTAGCGGCCCCATAATCTCTGCCCTGAACCCATATATTTTCCGCTTACCTGCAAACGGCACCAGTTCGATGGTGCGAGTTTGCCCCGGTTCAAAGCGAATGGCTGTGCCAGCGGCAATATTTAAACGCTGCCCGCGTGCCTGCTCCCGCTCGAATGTAAGTGCGGGGTTAGCCTCGTAAAAATGATAGTGGGATCCCACCTGTATGGGTCGGTCTCCGGTATTGGCCACTTTTAGCGTGGTGACGGTGCGGCCCTCGTTAAGCTCGATATCACCTGCCTGTATCTTATACTCACCTGGAATCATCGCGGCCTCCTAGACAATTGGGTCGTGAACGGTGACCAGTTTGGTACCGTCAGGAAAGGTTGCTTCAACCTGGACTTCGTGGATCAGCTCGGCGATGCCTTCCATCACGTCTTCTTTGGCAATCACCTTTCGCCCCTCACTCATTAGCTGCGCTACGGTCTTACCTTCGCGTGCTCCTTCCATAATTTCAGCAGAGATCAATGCGATACATTCCGGATAATTCAGTTTGATACCTCGCGCTTTGCGCCGTTCAGCGAGCAAGGCTGCGGTGAACAGTAAAAGCTTATCTTTTTCGCGCGGACTGAGTTCCATATTTCACCCTTTTATTCTTCAGATTGTATGTGGTTTGCCACTGTGTTTTACGTTAACCAGATTCGCGGCATAATTGGCGCTATGCCAAGCAATTCTGGCCGAACAGCCTGCCAGATATCAATAAACAGGTTTCTGAGTAGCTCTGCGTCGTGGCTGAAGCCTCGCACAATTACGATACCCGGTTTATGTGTTACGGCAGCGATTAGTTGCGTTTCATCTTCAATACCTTGCGCGATTATATTGCGACACGTGCTGAGAATCGCTTCGGGCTTACTATCTCCCGCTTTGCCTGAAGCCGCATCTACGCCACCTAAGCCTTCAGCAACAAGATATATGTTTCCTGAATAACTGTAGCCCATGTAGCCAACATCACTGCGCAACAGTTCCAGTTGCTCGTCCAGCGCTGTGTGCTCAATACTAAGCGGTTTTCCGGAGCGAAAAAGCTCGAAGGACTGGTGCATACTCCCCTCTATAAAGGGTTCGTCCCCATGCTGACGCCCAAAACCAATTATCTCCCAACCGATAAAACCTGCGTTAGCACTAAGCTCGACTCGCGTAGACAAGCGAGCCTTCGCGCCGTTGAATAGGATTGTTTCCTGCGGCAGCCATTCACAAACGCCTTCGTCAACGTGTATCGAAACTACTTGGGATTGTTCAACATTGTGGCTGTCTACACCATACACCTTGCCCGCCGAAGGCGTGGTCAGTAAGGCATGCGCTTTGGGATTTACCAGCACGCTTATGTTCAGCTGGTCACCACTGACCATACCACCCGGCGGATGAAGCAAGTAAATGTGGCAGGTTTTGCCTTCTGGGTAAAAGGGGCGCTGCACTCTCAAGGGGCCAGAAAACGACATGTGATCTAGCACCGTTCTAGTACTTTTAAGCTCAAATTCAAGCCTGATCTCCGCCTTCCAGTTGCGATGCACTCCATACGAAGAGGCTTGTTCAGCAACGTTAGCCGCTTGAGCGTCTTTAACCATTAGCTGTGTCATCGTTATTCTTAGGTGTTTGTCTTAGTGATTAGACTGTCAAATATTCCTTGACCAATTCATCGTTAAGCTCGTCCAACTGACCATCTGCTACAGCCCTGCCACGATCCATAATCACGAACTGGTCGGAGGTTCTGCGCACAAAAGGCAGTTTCTGCTCAACCAGCAAAACGCTTAAGCCTATCTCGCGATTCAGCTTACGGATGATATCACCAATTTCGTGCACAATGTTTGGCTGAATACCTTCGGTGGGTTCATCCAAAATCAATAAAGTAGGATCGATTACCAAAGCACGCCCGATTGCAAGCTGTTGCTGCTGCCCACCAGATAAGTCACCACCCCGGCGATGTTTCATGTCTTTCAGAACGGGAAACATCTCGTAAATGAATTCGGGGATCTGCTTCTTGTTTTGCTTGCGCACCGGCAAGCCAATTTGCAGATTTTCTTCTACGGTGAGCAAGGGAAAAATCTGCCGGCCCTGTGGGACATAACCGATACCTAGGGGGGCACGTTTTTCGGCAGAAAGCCGAAGCAAATCCTGACCCTTGAACTCGATGCTGCCAGACTTGGGTTTAATCAGGCCCATTACGCAGCCGAGAAGCGTAGTTTTACCCACGCCATTGCGCCCCATCAGACAAGTACACTTGCCTTGTTCAATGTGGATATCAAGGTCCCATAAGGTATGACTTTCACCATAAAACTGGTTTAAACCTGAAATAGTAAGCATCAGGGCCGCTCTCCACTGTTAACATTGATTATTGCGTTCATCCGTTTTGCCCTACTCTCCGAGATACACTTCTTTGACTTTAGGGTTATTCTGCACCTGATCCATACTACCCTCTGCGAGCACGCTACCCTGGTGCAGCACCGTTACTTGTCGGGCGATGGAACGTACAAAGTCCATATCGTGCTCAACCACAACCACGGAGTGTTGCCCCTCCAAAGAGATAAGCAGCTCGGCTGTGCGGTCCATTTCCTGATGCGTCATCCCTGCTACAGGCTCATCGACGAGCAATAAGCGTGGCTTCTGCATAAGCAACATGCCAATCTCCAGCCACTGTTTCTGGCCATGCGACAGCGCTCCGGCACGCAAAAAACGCTGATCCTGAAGCCCGATCAACTCCAGTATGCGTTCTATGTCTTCTAGTTGCTGGGCACTTAAACGCGAAAACAGGGTACTGAAGACCCCTTTGTCGCAGGCCATTGAAAGTTCTAAATTAGTGAATACACTTTGATCCTCAAATACAGTCGGCTTCTGAAACTTGCGGCCGATACCAGCCTCTGAAATTTCAGGTTCAGACATGCTTAGAAGATCAATAGTTTGCCCAAAATAGACCGAGCCAAAATCGGGCCGCGTTTTACCTGTAATGATATCCATCATGGTAGTTTTGCCCGCGCCATTAGGCCCGATAATACAGCGCAGCTCGCCCTCGTTAATATAGAGATTTAGGTCGTTAATTGCTTTAAAGCCATCGAAGCTTACGCTGACATCCTCCATATATAGAATACAGCCCTTCGAAATATCCAGCTTCGGATTCCGCTCCGGAGCAACGAAATCGAATACATGCTCCTTGTCACGAATTGCATCAATATAGCTTGTTATCAGGTTACTCATGCCTGTTTACCCCGCTTGCCCATCAGACCAGCTACACCCTTTGGAAGAAAGATCGTTGTCACGACAAACAAACCACCAAGCGCAAACAGCCAAACCTCAGGCAATACACCGGTGAAATATGTTTTGGCATAGTTGACGACTATGGCTCCGATCACTGCGCCGTATAATGTGGCTCGCCCGCCCAGGGCAACCCACACCACAATCTCGATTGAATTGAGTGGCGAAAATTCGTTCGGGTTGATAATGCCAACTTGCGGCACATACAGAGCACCGGCTATGCCTGCCAGCGCGGCCGAGAAGGTAAACACCCATAGTTTTACGTTTTCAACCTTATAGCCGATAAAACGGGTGCGGGTTTCGGCGTCGCGTATAGCAAGAGACACACGCCCAAGTTTGGAACTGACGATATAGCGGCAAGCAATATAGCCCAATGCTAAGGCAAGAGCGGATAAGCCAAATAGACTCAGGCGTGTACTGTCGGCCTGTAAGTCAAAACCGAGTATATCCTTAAAGTCGGTAAGCCCGTTGTTACCGCCGAAACCCATTTCGTTGCGGTAAAATGCCAGCATCAACGCGTACGTCAGGGCCTGAGTGATGATCGACAAATATACGCCGGTCACACGTGAACGAAAGGTTAGCCAGCCAAAAACGAACGCGAGGATGCCCGGTATCAAAACCACCATGAGCATGGCGAACCAGAAAGAATCAAAACCTAGCCAGAACCAAGGCAACTCGTTCCAGTTGAGAAACACCATAAAGTCCGGCAGCAATGGGTCACCATAGACACCACGATCACCAATCTGGCGCATGAGATACATGCCCATTGCATAGCCGCCCAAGGCGAAAAAGGCCCCGTGCCCCAGGCTAAGTATTCCCAGGTAACCCCATATCAGGTCTACTGCGACAGCCATCAAAGCATAGGTCAAATACTTACCTAAGAGGGTGACGGTATAAGTAGGTATATGCAAAGCACTGTCTGCCGGGAACAGCTGATTACACGCTAATACGAGTACCGTAATTAGCGCCAATACCCCAAGAAATAGCTGGCTTTGACGGTCGAATACACGCGGTTGATTGCTCGCGGCGGCGATACTTGCTGCTGTTAGTTGTTGTGTTGTCATTATTAACCCTCCGCAGCGCGTCCTTTTTGCGGAAACAATCCGCGTGGTTTTTTCTGTATGAACAGAATGATAAATACCAGCACCAAAATTTTGGCTAGCACCGCCCCTGCGACAGGTTCGAGCATCTTATTGGCGACCCCCAATGACATACCCGCTACCAGCGTCCCCCATAAGTTGCCCACGCCACCAAACACCACCACCATAAAGGAGTCGATAATATAGGCCTGACCCAAGTTAGGGCCAACGTTCGTCAACTGGCTCAAAGCGACACCAGCTACACCCGCGATACCCGAACCCAAACCAAAAGTTAATGCATCTACCCACTTGGAACGTACTCCCATGGCGCGCGCCATATCTCTATTTTGAGAAACGGCTCTAACCTGAAGCCCCAAGACCGTCTTGCGCAGCACTATAAACAACACGGCGAATACCACGAGGCAAAAGATAATGATCGACAGGCGATTCATCGTCAGCGAGAAAATAGGGTTAATATCGATTGAACCGCTCATCCACTCAGGCGTTTCGACGCTGCGATTCAGGGGCGAGAATATGGATCTAACCGTTTGTTGAAGAACCAGACTAACACCAAAAGTAGCCAGCAAGGTTTCGAGAGGACGCCCCTTCAGGAACTGAATTACCCCTCGCTCAATTAATATGCCGACCAAACCTGAAACAATGAATGCAGCTGGCACAGCAACCACTAATGACCAGCCAATTGAATTTGGCATTAACAGCTGAATTACATAAGTCGTATAGGCGCCGATCATAATTAATTCGCCATGGGCCATATTGATGCAACCCATCACACCAAAGGTAATTGCCAACCCGATAGCAGCCAACACCAATACTGAACCAAGACTCAGGCCGAAAAATACTTTCTCGATAAAGCCATAGAACTCGACCTTGTCTTGTATCTTTGCCATCGCTTTGTTCGCCGCCGATTTAAGCTGAATATCATCGGAGTTTTGATACGCGCGTAGTACGTTACGCACGGGAGGTTCGAGGCTTTCTCCTAGCAACTTAATCGCCGCGAGTTGCTCGAACTTTTCGCCTGTTTTAAGTTGGTTCATGGCAACAGCAGTTTGTAACAGGTCTTTAACTCGTGCATTTGTTTCCACTTCTAACCGCTGCTTAACCAGAGCTAGCACGTCGGCATCCATGTCTTCGATGAGTTTTTGAACAGACTCAATTCTAACCTGTGGGTCTCGATGGTTAAGGTTTTGGGCTGCCAGGAAAGCTTTTATCTTTCCCCTCAGGCTGTTGTTTAACGGCACGCGTTTAACAGCCCGTTTACTGACTAATTCGCTTTGATCGTTTTGTTTGATATCTGCAATAAGGTACTTACCACCGCGTTTCTCTAGCAGATAGACCAGCTTCTTTTGCTTCTTATGGCGATAGAGTTCGCTTTCCAATAGGGCATCAAACAGGGGTATCACGGCCTCCTGCTGCGAAGTGATCAGCAGGTCGACGCCTCGCGCTACGCTTTTTAGACTAGCGCTGTTGATCAGCTCCAGACCCTGATCAAATTGTGTTGTTTGGTGTTGTTTAGGGTCTTCTGAGGCGAACGTCTGCCAACTCGTTAGCAGCGCCACGATGAACAATATAAAAAACCGATGGGTAACCATGGATTCTCGTTATCCTTGAGTCAGTGTCGCAATGTTTACAGTGTGTCTTGTACCATTAAACATCGCCGATGCGATACATATAACGGGGGCGCACACCTTTCTTAAAATCAATGGGGAGTCATATTAAAAAAGTCCGAGCACAGACTTAGACTGTGCTCGGATCAAGGCACTTACTCGTAGTTTTGACCTGAGCATTTTGCAGTTTTAACGTTGTAGTTACCGCACGAAAGGGGTGCTCTCCAGTCGGCAATAACATCTTTAGAACCTGGCAGGTAATCAGACCATGCATCGCCCGGTACCAGACCCGCTGTTTGCGAAACGATCTGGAACTGGCCGTCGTCCTGGATCTCACCAATCAGAACAGGCTTGGTGATGTGATGGTTAGGCATCATGGTGCTGTATCCACCAGTCAGATTTGGAACAGATACGCCGATCAACGCTTGCTGAACAGCTTCAGGGTCGGTGGTGCCAGCTGCTTCTACAGCCTTAACCCACATGTTGAAGCCGATATAGTGCGCTTCCATAGGGTCGTTAGTTACGCGATCTTCGTTTTTAATGAACTTCTGCCAAGCTTCAATGAAGGCTTCGTTTGCTTCATCTTCAACACTCATAAAGTAGTTCCAAGCCGCTAGATGCCCGACTAATGGCCCAGTGTCCAGACCAGCCAGTTCTTCTTCACCGACCGAGAAGGCGACAACCGGAATGTCTTCAGCAGAAATACCTTGGTTACCCAACTCTTTGTAGAACGGCACGTTTGCGTCACCATTAATGGTAGAAACAACCGCAGTCTTCTTACCTGCAGAACCAAACTTCTTCACGTCAGACACGATGCTTTGCCAATCTGAATGCCCGAACGGTGTGTAATTGATCATAATGTCTTTTTCAGCAACACCTTTGGCCTTCAGGTAGGCTTCGAGGATTTTATTGGTAGTACGAGGGTAAACATAGTCCGTACCCGCCAAGACCCAACGCTTAACACCGATTTCGTTCATTAGGTAATCAACTGCCGGAATTGCCTGAGTGTTTGGCGCTGCGCCGGTATAAAATACATTCTTTGAAGACTCTTCACCCTCATACTGAACGGGGTAGAACAAAATGCTGTTCAGCTCTTCAAAAACAGGCAACACAGACTTTCGAGAAACCGAAGTCCAGCAGCCAAAAACACTTGCGACCTTTTCTTTCTCGATCAGTTCTCGTGCTTTCTCAGCGAACAGAGGCCAGTTTGATGCCGGGTCAACAACGACAGCCTCAAGCTGCTTGCCCAACAACCCACCTTTCTTATTCTGTTCTTCTATAAGCATCAGCATCGTGTCTTTGAGTGTCGTTTCCGAAATCGCCATCGTGCCCGACAAAGAATGCAATACGCCTACCTTGATTGTATCGTCCGCTGCAATTGTGACCGACGCGCCCATCGACAATGTCAATGCTGCCGTAAAACTCGCTATTTTATGTTTTAAGGTTTTCATCGTTTTCCTTATCCCCTTGTTGTAACCGCTTTGGTTTTAATTAGCGATCAAGTGACTGCTCAACAACTTGATTGCATAGTCAGGGAAAAGCAAAGGAGGGGCCAACTTAGTTTATTGTTTTATATCAACAGGATAGAAGACTTTAAGGATAAAAACATAATACTTAAGCCCCCTTTGAGGGCAAAATATCGGGAGTGCACCACGGATACGCACAATTATAGCGCAGCAGAAACCGGCACCAATAAACCAGCAAAAAGATTTCTAATGAGGAGATGCTCATTTTCTAGTATGACTATTCTAATTTTTTTCCCTAAGCTTCTAACCAATCACACAGACCCTTCTATTTAGGTTTTTATCGCTAGCAAGTTAGCTAGAGTGGACTTCGCCCTTGTATATCAAGGGCTTTTTTTTGCCTGGAATATGGCGTCGCTGGTAGCTGGTAGCCTGAAGCTAGAAGCTGGAAGCTATAAGCTAACCCAACCACCCTACTTGGTCGCTTGGGTCTTTATTCGCCCATCATGCACGCCCGCCGCAGCGTGCAAACATGCTGGGTTAAGACGCGGGCTGTTTGAGCGCAGAGCGCGAGTTCCCGCGACACGCCGCCGGTGTTCATGGATGAGGGCGACGTGATCGAGGTTGAGGTCAAACCCATCGGCACCCTGCGCCACCGGGTCACGGTAGGCTAGCGCATCGGGCAGTGGCCTGGCCCGGCGCCTAGG
>JBFJVR010000073.1:0-9272 GCA_041624095.1 Oleiphilaceae bacterium | reverse complement strand
TTCTGGATGGCCTGGCCATTTTTCGTAAAAGCTGGGGTGGTAGTTAATGATGTCGGTATATACCTTACCGATTTGGGGGCTGTCGTCCTTGCCTCCTGAAGAGCAGCCTTGGAGCAGAGCGATCGCGAGTAAACACGGCAAAACTAAAAAACGGGTCATCAGACAGTCCTTTGAGATGGTTAAATTTACAAACGCTTAGTGCAATAAGGCGGGCGTATCCTGCTGCTGGCCAGTTTGCCTTTCGCCTGATTATAACGAGTACACGATCGAGCGGGAATCGGAATGGGGCCTTCAGATAAAGCGATTTAGCAGAGTTTGCGCTAGGTCACGAAACGCTTCTTTTGGGACGATAATGCCGTCGTTGATCAGCCTGGCCAAGCCATGAAGCGAGGCCCACATTAACTGCGCCAACCTCAGCGGGGCTTCTTGGGTTTTTAACTGGCCGTTGAACTGCAGCCGTTCGAACAACAGTACATAGTGTCTGAAGCAGTCCTTGGCATAGCGCTGAAAGGCCTGTTGCTCGCTAGAAACCCAAAGTGCCTTGCCGAACATTAACTCATACTGCGCAGGGTGGGCTTGAGCAAACTCCAAGTAACCTTTAATCGCTTGGTTTAATGCTGTTGTTGCTGCTTGGTCGCTCAGGCTTTCTTCACTTATGCTGATCAGCTCGTTCAAATGGCCAAACCCCGCCTGAGCAATGGCGGCCAGCAGGGCCTGCTTGTTAACGAAGTGATGGTAAAGCGCCGAGCGTGACACGCCTAGCTCCTTGGCCAGGTTGCGCAAAGAGAGTTGTTCTATGCCCTGTGTTTCTATCATGCGCTCAGCGGCATCGAGCAAGGCATCGCGCAAGTTACCATGGTGATAGGGTTTTATGTGTGGCGAGTGAGTCATAGGAAGCGTGATCCAAAATGGCCGTGATTAACCGCTTATCCGGCTTGCTGTGCTGATCTTGACACTGTTTAGTTTAATGTCTATCTTGACGCTGTCAAAATTAATTTATGCCGCGCAATTGACGCGCGCTTAGCGAACGGGAAGATGAATATGGCTCACGCTGCAGAATTGCCTGCCTTCAAAAGCTTTAAGGTTTCGATAAACGATCACGTTGCTCATGTCGAGTTTTCTCGCCCTGAGGCCTTGAACAGTATGAATGCGGATTTTTGGTTGGAGTTGCCACAAGTCGCGCGAGCTTTAGAAGCCGCAGACGATGTGCGAGTGATGGTAATGTCTTCTACGGGTAAGCACTTTTCGGCGGGTATGGATCTGGCCGTGTTCCAAAACCCGAAGACCCTGCCTATGTCGGGTGACCCGGGTAGGGTCGGCGAAAATATCAGGCGTACTGTGCTGCAGTTGCAGGACTGCGTTAGTGAGCTGGAGCGTATCCGTATTCCTGTTTTGGCGGCGATTCAAGGGGGCTGCATAGGTGGTGCGCTCGACATGGTGTGCTGTGCTGACTCGCGTTACTGTACCGATGACGCCTATTTCACGATTAAAGAAACCGAACTGGGCATGACGGCTGATGTCGGTACTTTGCAACGCTTACCCAAATTGATGCCCGAAGGTGTCGTAAGAGAATTAGCTTATACCGGTCGTAAATTCAGCGCCGAAGAAGCGCGGTCGCTGGGCTTTGTTAACCAGGTTTATGCATCGCAAGAAGCAATGCTGGAAGGGGTAATGGGTATCGCAAAGGCTATTGCTGCAAACTCGCCTCTGGCGGTTAGTGGCTGTAAGGAAATGCTGAATTTCTCTCGCGATCATTCTGTAGACGATAGTCTTAAATATATGGCTAACTGGCAGTCCGGGATGTTTAGACCCAACGACATGATGAAGGCCTTTGCTGCTAAAGCGCAAAAATCCGCACCACAATTCGATGCGCTCTTCCCGGTGAAGCAGGTGTTTGATCACGATTGATTGCTTCCTCGCGCCATACGACGGAGTCACTAGCCCGCGTGATTGTACCCTGGTAATTGCATATAAGGGGTCAGAGTCGTGACTCTGACCCCACCATGATGTCCGAGCCAAGCCAGTGCCGCTAAGCTAGCAATAAGACCATGCCGAGGTAAAATGCCGCTTCGGTGATTTGCTGAACAGCACCCAGACAGTCGCCGGTATAGCCTCCCACCCATTTGTTGAAATAGCCTTGGGCACGCCAAGTTACCAGCAGCATGAGTAGCGGAGCGGCGAGAATTATCACGCTACCACTTGTTATCAGCAGAGCGCTAAGTGGCAATAGTGCAAATCCACTGGCGACGATGAACTGGCGCGTATTCAGCCCCTTGCCAATAGGTTTTGCCTTGGCTCCAGTGTCGTCATTGTCTCGCGCGTAGTCGCCGCAATATATACAGATGGTCGCCATATAGCGGCTCAGTGTGTGTGCATTGATAAAGATCAGTAGCAAAATGAGCCCGTTTTCAATACCGAGTGCCAGGTCGCTAAGCAGGCTGACCTTGGTGAGCAGCATAAGCAATAAGCCAAGTGCACCATAGACGCCGATACGGCTGTCTTTCATGATGGTGAGAATGCGCTCTCGCGTCCACCCGCCTCCAAAGCCGTCACAGGTGTCGGCAAATCCGTCTTCGTGAAATGCCCCGGTAAGCAATATGCCGACGGTGGTAGATAACAAAACGGCACTGAATGCCGACATGTGTGGCAGCAGTATCATGCAGCTCAGCCCGCTGGCCAAGCCGATTAGCCAGCCTATAAGCGGAAAGAACATGGTAGCCCGGTTGAGGTCTGCGTCGTTAAACTCTTTTAGCGACGGGCAGGGAATACGGGTGTAAAACATCAAGGCGATATGAAGCAAACGCAGCATGGCTAGGTATCCTTAGGAAGTTTTGTTTGATACCTGCGCCGACTCGAAACTGGCCATCTCATTCATAAACGCGACGGCAGATTGCAGCAGAGGGTAAGCCAGAGCACAGGCGCTCCCTTCACCCAGACGCATGCCCAGATCGAGCAAGGGCTGAGCTTCCATTGCTTCGAGCATGAGCCGGTGACCACGCTCTTCTGATTGATGGCAGAAAACAAAAAACGCGCGACTTTCAGGCACCATTTCACGTGCCAGTAATGCCGCTGAACTGGCGATAAAACCATCTATCAGAACGACCTTTCGCAACTCGGCAGCGCGTAACATTGCACCGCACATCATCGCAATTTCGAAGCCCCCGACGGTCTGTAGAATAGCTTCTGGCGAATTCAGCTGGCCGTGGTGGGCTCTAACCAGTTCGAGTATTTCGCCTTTGCGGCTTAGTGCTGCTTCATCGAGACCGGTTCCACGTCCAATGCACTGCGCAACCGGGTGGCCGAGTATATAGTGCATGATCAGCGCTGCTGAACTTGTGTTGCCTATTCCCATTTCGCCAAAACCGATGACGTTACCTCCGCTAGCGTGATAATCATCGACGATCTCCCGTCCGGCATTCAGGCAATGCTTCATCTGGGCATCTGTCATGGCCTCGCTGGCGAGAAAGCTCGCCGTGCCCTTGGCAACCTTTTTATTGATGATGGGGAGTGCAGCGTCGAAGTCAACATCGACACCCGCATCGACCACGTGCAATTCGATGCCGTGCTGTCGGGTAAATACGTTAATTGCTGCACCTTGTTGCACGAAGTTCAGTACCATTTGCGCGGTCACTTCCTTCGGGTAGGCACTGACACCGGCTTCTGTAATTCCGTGGTCAGCTGCAAACACGACGACGCGAGGGAAGGTTAATTCAGGGCGTGTAGTTTGCTGAATGAGGCAAATCTGTTTCGCCAAATTTTCCAGTTGCCCCAACGCGCCCAAAGGTTTGGTCTTGTGATCGATAATGGTTTGAATTTCTTGTTCCAGGCTCATCTTTGCAGGTTCTATAAAGGCAGAAAGGCGCATATTAAACCACAGGCACAGGGTTCAAACTATGCTTAGTCGGGCTAGTTTGGTTAAGAAGTGAAGAAGCTTGCCCCGGTGTTGGCAATGCGCTTCTTTCGGGGCCTTCCTGTTTTTGTTTTGGTCTTCAAAACGGTTCAGGTTTGTCGGCTTACTTGCAGTCTCGCAGGGGCCGCTAGGCCGGTGCGGCGCCTTCAAGCGGTCTTGCTCTGGTTGGATGAACAATACGCTGCTAAAGTAGGCCATCCAAACATGCCGTATTAATTTGGCATCGTGGTATTGCTGGCTTAGCTGGAACACACAAGCATGAAAAAAAACACCCATTACACCTCGCTCGAAAACATGTATCACGCCGCGCCACTGAATCAATTCTATCCTCCGCGGATTGATATAAACGAAGGTGCTTGCACTATAGAGATTGATGTCGCCGAAAAATACTTCCATGCCGCGGGAGCCGTGCATGGCTCGGTCTACTTTAAATTGTTAGACGACGCCGCTTTTTTCGCCGCCAACTCATTGGAACCGGAGGTCTTTGTATTAACGACGTCGTTTACTACCTATATCACTCGGCCAGTGTCGTCCGGTGTGATGCGTGCCGAGGGCAAAATTGCACACCAGAACAATTCGCAGTTTATTGCCGAAGCCGTGATATACGATAGTGACGAGCGAGAGATAGCCCGTGGCAACGGAATTTTTGTGCGCAGTAAGATGCGTTTGCAGGATGTGCCCGGCTATGGGGTGTCGTGACCGTGGAAAGGCGCAGGCAGTATGGATAAACAAGCCCTTTTTCGCGCGATAGAAGATTCCTTGCGCGAGCGACTCGCTGTCGCTGAGCGCTCTGCTTTGCAGGCCTATGAGGCGGCAACGCACGAAGAGAATGTCGCCGAAAATAAATACGACACGCTTGGTCTCGAGGCTTCGTATTTAGCTCAGGGGCAGGCAGAGCGTGTCCGCGAGTATCAGGCCGACTTGCAGCGCTTCGCCAAGTTACCGCTGAAGGTATTTGCAGCAGACGAGGCCATTGGCCTTGGCGCTGTAGTGAGAACGTATAACCAAGACGGAGAGCAGGTTTATTTTCTGAGCCCGGTAGCAGGCGGGCTTAGACTCACTGTTGATGGTGTGTGCATCACCTTGGTGACGCCCAGCTCGCCAGTCGGTCAGGCCTTATTGGGAGCAGAGTTGGGCGACGAAATCATATTACCGGGCGAAGCCGGGCGCGTGATTGAAATTACCGCCGTTTACTGATGCGATCAGCAAGAGCAAAACGGTAAGCGAACTCGAACTTCGGATGGCTCAACGAGTAAACCAATCGGCAGCTACACGTCATTGAGAATGAATCGCCTGGCTGCGTGCGGGAGGCCGTTGGATATGCCAGCGCAAGCCCTTGCCTGAGTTTCCGTTGGCTTCGTTAAGGCCGGGGCCTTCTTTACTCGTGGCGGTCGAAGATGTTTGGTTTGATCGCGGCGCTGAATTTACACTATTAGTCACGGCTTGCGAGGCTCCGTTTGTATCATTGCCTGAGCCAGAAACAACGCCCGGTTCTTCTGCAGCACTGCCTGCTGGAACTGCTTCAGGGCCGGTGGCAGCATTCGCCTTTTCATCGCTGGCCAGCTCTTCAACGTGTGGTTCAGACATCTGCGACTCATCGTCCGTTTGCACCTCGGGAGCACCATGTGCGGCAGCTTTAGCGCCTTTATGTTGCTCCGTTGTTTCCTTTGCCTGTGCGTTGCTGTTCTCGCTGGCGCTTTCGCCTTCAGCAACACTCTGCTCTGAGCGGGTTTCTTGTTCGGTTTTGAGCCTGGTTTGTGGCTTATCGACAGCATAAAGTTTGTTCAGCGGGTCTGGTTCTGCTTCCTTCTCCGGTGATTCAAGGTTGGGGTGTGGCTCTTCGATGCTTTCGGCTGAGACTTCGTTATTATCTGATGGACTTTCTTTCGCCGATGGCTCTAGGTTCACTGAAGGCTCTTGTTCCGCTGAGGGCTCTTGTTCCGCTGAGGGCTTTTGTTTGGCTGAAGGCTCTTGTTTGGCTGAAGGCTCTTGTTCCGCTGAGGGCTCCTCATCGGCTAAGGGCTTTTGCACCGTCCAAGGTTCTTCGATGGCTTCGGGCTTTTCATCTTCTTTGTCGGTTTCAGGTTGCGGCGCTTTTAGCGGCTCGAGTAACAAAGAGCTTGGTGGCGGCTCGTCGGGGACGGTGCTGCAGGCCGTGAGCAGATGTGGCACAGGCAGCAATAACAGAGAGCAGGCCATGACACGCGGCACGAGATGGGTTATTTTTAATGCATGATAATAAATCGCCATAAACGCTTTTATACAGCAAAGTGGCGTCCACGAAAATAACCTTAAGGATTGCCTCATGTCCGATGTGGCTGCTGCGTCGCCAGTACCTCGCAAAACAGAACGCCCCGCTATTGATCCGGAGCGCGAAAGCATTGGCCGATGGCTGTATGGTTTTGCGTGGACGATAGAAATACTGGCAGTGATCATCGGCTTCGCCATTGCCTTAATGCAGGGTATGACCTCCTTTGCTGAGTTAGAAGCAAACACTGAGGGCGCCTTGGGCGTCGCGCACTACACCAATGTTATTATTGCCATGCTGCCCTTTGTCATGGTCGCAGCAGTCGAAATTACCAAAATACCCTTTGTGGGTGCCGCTTACCGAACGAGTAAAATGGCCTGGAAGTGGGTGTTTAGTGCAGCACTGGTGTTCTTGGCTTTTATTACCTTTGAGTCCGCTTTAAATGGCTTTGAGCGTAACTTCCATGCACTGATCTTCTCGATAGATAAATATAAGAAGGAGCTGGTTGCGGTCGAAGAAGAAATCGACCCCCTCGACGAACAACGCGAAAAGTTGGCGAATTTAACCTCTTCAAAAATAGAAGCGGAATATAACCAGCGCCATGCGCTTATCTCCCAAGAACGTTCTAACCAGAGTGAGGTTATTCAAGACCGTATTCGCGCACTGCGCGCGGCATCGCAGACCGAATATGTGCGCAGCTTACAAGACCAGATCGACGACAGGCAGGCGCAAATTGCGGCACTGCGTAGTGATCGGCAGCGCGAATTGAATGACCTGCAAACCGAAGCCAGCCGTATGATTGAGAACTCGGCATCGGAGTTGAATACGCGTCGTCGCAGTTTGCAGCAGCAGTTGCACACGGAGCAAGAGTATCTGGTTTCTCTAAGAGGCAAAGCCGAGAAAGAAATAGAAGACGCAGGGTTCTTCAGTGAGTCCAGTGTAAGAAAACGCTACCAGGGGCTGATTCAGGGGCAAGAACAAAAGGTTGAGTCGCTGCGCCAGCAGTTAAATCAGCTGTCGGATGCCAACCGCCAAGAGGCCTTGCGTAACCAGTATCAGCAGAGTCAGGAACAAGTCAAAGACCGCTATCAAAAACGTATTGATGCGATCAACAAAGAGGTGAAGTCTTTAAATCTTGAGTTGAGCAAAAGTCTTGGGTCTCGCGACAAGGATATCGAGCAGGCGGTGGCAAATCATATGCAGGAATTAAGTCGCATAGAAAAACAGTTCGCACAGCAGCAAAGCGACAATGAACGCCTGCGTGATCGCGAGTTTGATAAGTTGGCGCGAAATGAAGAGTTGATCGCCGAATTGGATGTGAACCTGTTGGCGAAGAAAAATCGCCGGGTAGAGTTGCGTAATCTGATTAATGTGAAGGTCGGTGATAATCAGGTTTACCGTATGGCGCAGTGGTGGTTTGGTAAGGAGTCGGCGGCTGATCTGGATCGCCGTGATGTGATGTTTATCGCCTCCCTGTGGTTTGGCAGTCTGGCCTTGCTGATTGCAGTAACGGGCATTTTGCTTGCACTGGCGTCCTACGTGATACGCGACCCGAGTATTGCCGACCACCGCGATGGCAAAACGGCGTCTAGTGCTTATCGAATGATTAACAGCGCCCGGCGTCTGCTTATTTATTGGCGGCGTCTGCAACGCGCACCGATTATCAAAGAAGTGCCCAGAGAAGTCGTAAGAGAAGTACCCGTGGACCGCGTAGTGATGGTCGATAAACCGATTGAAATCATCAAAAAAGAGATTGTGCATGTGCCGTTGTATACCGAAGACAAGTCCTTTATGAGTGGCGCTCAGAAATCGCAAGGTGAGATCAAAGATATGCCCGATAGTAAAGACCAGCGGCCGCAGCAAGGGTAAAACCATGGACGAACACCAGCCCCCAACGAGTGATGGTCTCAAAACCGATAGCCCCAAGGTTGAAAAAGTCTATCAGTACACCGTGCATAACTTTGATGCGATGAATTCCGCCATTGAAAACGAAGTGCAAAAACAGGCTTTATGGAATGCGGTGTATTATTCGCAGCGCTTTGAAAATGTCGCCCGAGTGGTTTTGTATCTGGTACTGACCCTTTCGGCGCTGGCCTTGTCAGCAACCTTGATATGGTGGTTACTACAGCCAGCCAATGTCGCAGTGCGCATCGCGCCTTCGGTTCCGGCGGAGCAGCTGGGTTTAAACGAACTGGCTAGTAATCAGGTAATTCCGGCTGCTGATGCACCTTTTACTGATACCAGCTTTACGGTATTTCAGCGTACGCTTGCGGCTTCGGGTGAAACCGTTGTGACCGGAAAAACCTATGAGCCGGATTCGTTGTCGGTGCCGGTTGAGCAGTATTGTTATCTGGAGTCAGCAGGCAGTGCAGCGAACGTATCGGCCATCCCGCTGGCCTCCTATGTCGCAGGGAAGGTTGCCATCGAGACCGATGATGCGGCCTTGCGTGACTATGTCAGCCGCTATTGCCGCTTCGTTGAGATAGGTTCAGATTAAGGTAGACTCTGGTTGAGGTGAGTCAGGGTAAAGATCAGGGCTCGCTGGAGTCCGAGGTATAGGCATTCAACTGGATCTTCGTCAGCACCAGTTCCGCCGCCAGCTGATTGATTAGGTGGCCATGTTCATGGTTTAACAGCGCAATACCTTGCTCAATCTGTGCTTGAATAGCGGTTTGCTCGTCAGGCTTAATGCTGTCTGGCAGAATCACGCTAAAAGACTTGGTCGCAAAGTCGCCGTAGCGGCCATATACT
Organism: Oleiphilaceae bacterium; assembly: GCA_041624095.1. Lineage (GTDB taxonomy): Bacteria > Pseudomonadota > Gammaproteobacteria > Pseudomonadales > Oleiphilaceae > PZPK01. The sequence continues at coordinate 363 of JBFJVR010000073.1, read as the reverse complement.
TCTTTCAGGGTTTGAATTGCAATATTCGTTGCGGCTTCCGTCTCGCCGCTGTCAGCCATGATCCTGCGGATCTCACGTTCCAGAAACGCCATACCCTGAGCGGCTTTTGAAGGAAGGTCAATAATCTCGCCCATTAATTCGCTCTCTTTACCTGTTCGACTTGTTATCAGTATAGGGCATATATTTCAGCCCCTTCAGCTATCGAAGTGCAAAACGCTTGCTATAGTGGAAGAGTAGGACGGGAAACGCTTGAAGTCTGAAGCGCGAAGCGTAGAAAATAAAATCGCAGCCCACCGAGGTCATACCCGCGCAGTTGGGTATCAATACTTCGCACAAGTAAGCAGGAATCTAAGTTGTGACTGA
>JBFJVR010000072.1:0-9296 GCA_041624095.1 Oleiphilaceae bacterium | reverse complement strand
TGTTGCCGTACAGGCTCATATAGCCTTCGCCATGGTCAACTATGATAAGCAGTCCAAAGCCCCTGATCCAGTCTGAAAATACGACGCGGCCATAATGAACGGATAATACTGGGCTTCCATCTGTTGTGGCAATGCGAATTCCATCTGAACGGAGCTTGCCTTGTGCAACGCTCGAACCAAATGACTCGATGATGCGTCCATCTGCAGGCCAAGGGAGTTTGCTTTTTTGCTGGGCGAAGGGGCTGGCATCATCGGGCAGTGGAATGTTTGCAATTGCCGCTTCGACTTCTTTCAACAGTGCTTCGAGCCGTTTTTGATCCGCTTGCATTTTACCGCGTTGTTGCGACTTGCTGGCGATGTTGCTTTCTAGCTTATTTAGCACGACGCGTCTTTTTTGCTGGCTATCTGCTAGCTCATCGTGGTTTTGTTCGAGTCGCAGCTTGCTTTTAGCAAGCAGGGTCTGCTTGGTGAGAATGCTTTTTTCGGTTGTTTCCAGCTCTGCAAGGCTTTGCCTAAAAGCCTCAATCTGCTTGGTTCGCGCTTTAGTTAAATAGTTAAAGTAGCCGAGGTAGCGAGCCGTATTTTGCGGGTCATTCGAGTCGAGCAGCATCTTGAGCGCAGGTTGTGTGCCTTGCCGATAAGTGGCACGCAATTGTTCGACCAGACGCTCTTTTTGTTTATCAAGTGCAGCGGTTTGGCTTTTCTTCTTTACATTCAGGGTGTCCAGCGCTTCAACTAGTTTATTGATCTCGACTTTTGTAGCGCGTATGCGTTTACTGAGTTCTGCAATATGCTTTTCTTGTTTGGCGAGTTGTGCAGTAAGGCCTGACTTGTCGGCATTGGCTTTGTCCAACCAACGATCAAGTTTTGATATGTTGCGCTTAAGCTCATCCAATTGAGCTTGCGAAACATGCTCGTCTGCGACAAGTGATAGAGAAAAGCACAACAAGATGATCGCTAGCAGGGAGCCTGGTCGCGCGATTTTAGTCGCCTTTCCAAGCTTGCTTGCGATCTCTTTCATTTTCGTTGGAGGCTTTCTCGTTAAGTGTTTTTTAATGTTTTCGCACCACAAGAGAGGTGCCTGTCATTTCGCTGGGTATGTCGAGAGACATCAGATCCAGCAGGGATGGCGCTACGTCACTGAGCTTCCCGTTCCCGTTCAGGCTAAGTTTTTGGGGGCCTAGATACACTAATGGCACAGGTAGTGTGGTGTGAGCAGTATGGACCTGCCCCGACCCTGGGTCCTGCATTTGCTCTGCATTACCATGGTCGGCGGTAATGAGGCATTGGCCATTGACCTCTTCAAGCGCTTGCGCAACGCGTTGTATACAGGTGTCCAGGCACTCCGCCGCTTTGACAGCTGCATCAAATACACCGGTGTGTCCGACCATGTCACCGTTGGCGTAGTTGCATACAATCAGATCGTAATCACCGCTTTTTATTGCTGCTACGAGTTTATCGGTAAGTTCCGGCGCGCTCATCTCAGGTTTTAGGTCGTAGGTGGCGACATCAGGAGAAGGTATCAGTTCACGTGTTTCGCCTTCGTAGAGTGCCTCGCGTCCGCCACTAAAGAAAAATGTGACATGGGCGTATTTTTCGGTTTCAGCAATGCGTAATTGGGTTTTCCCCAAACCAGCCATATATTCACCCAGACTGTTTGGTAAGTCGCTGGGAGGGTAAGCGCAACTGGTTTTGATGTCCGCCGCATACTCGGTGAGCATAACGAAGTCTGCGAGCTTTGGTCGTTTTTCAGCAGTGAAGCCATCGAAGTCAGCATCTACGAAGCTGCGTGTCAGTTCTCGGGCGCGGTCGGCACGAAAGTTCATAAATATTACGGCATCACCATCATCGATACAGGTGGCCTCGCCGTGCTCGTCACTGATGACACTGGCGGCAACAAATTCGTCGTTTTCTTCTCGCTCATACGCTGCTTTGAGTGCTTCAAGCGGGTCAGCATAGCGATGCTCGGCCTTGCCTAATGTGAGCAGGTCGAAAGCGCTTTGTACGCGCTCCCAGCGGTTGTCCCGGTCCATGGCGTAATAGCGGCCAATAATAGATGCGACACGGCCTATATTCAGTTCGCTGAGCTGCTGTTGGACCTTTTTGAGAGAAGGCTCCGCACTGCGTGGTGGCATATCCCTGCCATCAAGAAACGCATGTACGTAGACCTTGCTCGCGCCTCGACCTGCTGCCAGCTCAATGGCAGCAGAGATGTGGTCTTCGTGGCTATGTACTCCGCCGGGCGAAAGCAGCCCCATAATGTGGACAGCTTTGCCCTTGCTTACTGCGCTGTCTACCGCGTTTGTAAGCGCAGGGTTTTGGAAAAACGTTTTATCTTTGATGTCTTTGGTTATGCGGGTGTAGTTCTGATAAACAATGCGCCCTGCGCCAAGGTTCATGTGACCGACTTCTGAGTTCCCCATCTGACCCTCGGGCAAACCCACTGCCATGCCGGAAGTGGCGATCAGAGTATGTGGCTTATCAGCCCATATCTTGTCCCAAAAAGGCGTGTTGGCATGGTGTATTGCGTTGAAGTCGGTGTCTTCGCGATGGCCCCAGCCATCAAGGATGATCAAAGCGGTGGTGTTTCTGCTCATATTCTGCGGTAACCCGTATGCGTCAAAATGCGTTACAAAGAGGCGAGCAAGTTTACCGTGATTCGCGGTTAAACGCGACATTTCAAGTGCGACGGTGGGCTCTTCCTATGCTGTTACCCAGGGGGTGGCTTGTGTATAATCCCCTGCGTTTAAAATTTTGGGTTTTTATAATGGATCGTTTAATTGAGTTTGTGGGTAATCATCTGGAGTTGTCCGGGCTATTTGTCTTTCTGCTAGGCCTGTTGTGGTTTACAGAAAAATCCCGTTCCGGCCGCAGTGTCAGCCCTCAAGAGTTAACCCGCATGATTAACAGTGACGAAGCCGTCATCGTTGATATTCGGGACAAAAAAGATTATTCCGAAGGGCGTATTACCGGCTCTTTGCATATTCCTTTTGCGAGTCTGAAAGACCGTATGAGTGAGTTAGATAAGCATAAAGAAAAACATATTGTACTTGTCGACAAGATGGGACAGCATTCTGGAATGGCTGGTAAAACGCTGCAAGCATCGGGGTTCGAGAATGTTTGTCGCCTGAGCGGCGGGATTAGCGAGTGGAAGAACAGCAACATGCCTTTAGTGAAAAAGTAAGCACGGCGCTGCATGGCTAAGCTTCAATGTTGTCCTTTATAGAGTTTGAGTGTCTTATCATGAGTTCTACCAAAGTTGTTATGTATTCTTCTCGTTTTTGTCCTTTTTGTTTTCGGGCAAAATCCCTGCTGGATTCCAAGAATGTTGACTATGAAGAAATCATTGTTGACCAGAAACCCGCGCTGCGCCAAAAAATGATGCAGGACAGTGGCCAACGAACGGTCCCCCAGATCTGGATAGGCGATAAGCATGTTGGGGGTTGCGATGATTTGTTTTATCTTGAACGCAGCAACAAGCTGGATAAACTGTTGCAAGGCAGTTTATAAACGCTGCCAATGGTAAATTAATCAAAAAAGAGAGCTATGCACTCGATCTTTTGGCGAAGCTTGCCTAAGATCAGAAACACAAATGTTTAGCTGTTTTGCGTGGATTCAACACGCAGACCACGGGCTGATAAGCCTGTTCGGGGTGTTCTGGAAGACTGCGGCAGCTTGATAGATGTTAGACGCTAGTTATTTAAGTACTGTAAACGAATAGGAGCCATCATGGCTGAGAATGAAAATAATCAGGATAGTACGCAGCCTGCAAGTGACGGAAGCCAGGATCAGCAAGCACAAGCTGGGTTTTCGCTAGAGCGTATTTATGTAAAAGACATTTCTTTTGAGTCGCCGAATTCACCCGCTGTCTTCCAAAAACAGTGGAAGCCTGAAGTTAAAATGGACTTGCATACAAAGAATTCTAAAGTCGGTGACAATTTGTACGAAGTGATCGTGTCGGTTACTTTGACTACCTCGGTTGAAGGTATGACTGCTTATATCATTGAAGTGCAGCAGGCGGGTATGTTTGTGGTGCAGGGTCTTGAGGGCCCGCAGTTAGCTCAAGCACTCAGTGCGTTTTGTCCTAACTTGTTGTTCCCTTACTTGCGTGAGTCTATTGATACTGTGCTGACCAAGGGCAGTTACCCGGCGATGATGTTGGCTCCGGTCAATTTTGACGCTATTTTTGCCCAGGCCGTGATGCAAAAACAAAAAGAGGCAGCTGAAGCCTCCGGTGCTTCAACTGAGCACTAAGCCCTCTGGCGAATAAAAAAAACCGGCTGTCGATGTTCGATTGCCGGTTTTTTTTGTGCTCGTTGATTTTTGCTGTTTCTGTTCGGACGCGACTTACTCAGGTTTATTCTCCTCCCGCAAAGCCGTTCTGGCGCCAAGCCTCATAAACAATAATCGCAACTGAATTTGACAGGTTCAGGCTGCGGCTGTCTTGCATCATGGGGATGCGAATACAGTGTTCCGGGCCGGCATCTTTTCTGACTTTTTCAGGTAAGCCTCTGGTCTCAGGTCCAAATAAGAGGTAGTCATCCGGCTTAAAGCTCACCGTGGTGTAATTTACGCTTCCCTTGGTGGTGAGCGCATAAAGGGTTTTTGGCTGCTCACGTTGCAGAAATTCATCGTAGTTAGCAAAGGTGTTTAGCTCGGCAAACTCATGGTAGTCCAGGCCCGCTCGGCGCAGACGTTTTGTGTCAAGCTCAAAACCTAATGGTTCGATCAGGTGCAGGCGGCAGCCGGTGTTGGCTGCCAATCTGATTATATTTCCAGTATTGGGCGGAATTTCCGGCTCGTAAAGAACAATATTCAGCACTGATCTACCTCGTTTGCTGCCACTCGAAGAACGGGTTAATTACGCTCGACGGCGAGCGCAACGCCCATACCACCGCCGATGCATAGCGTGGCCAGTCCTTTCTTGGCATCGCGTTTAGCCATTTCATGTAGCAGGCTAACCAGAATGCGGCAGCCAGACGCGCCAATGGGGTGGCCCAGTGCGATTGCACCGCCGTTGACGTTGACCTTGCTGGTATCCCAGCCCATGCCATTGTTAACGCACAAAGCTTGCACTGCAAATGCCTCGTTTGCTTCGATCAAATCAAGATCATCGACGCTCCAACCCGCCTTTTGCAAGCACTTCTGACTTGCCGGGATAGGGCCTGTACCCATTACGCTGGGATCCACGCCTGCATGCGAGTAGGATTTAACCGTCGCGAGAATTGGCAGCGAGAGTTTGTTGGCGGTTTCTTCGCTGCATAGAATGACAGCGGCTGCGCCATCATTGAGTGAAGATGCATTGGCTGCGGTCACACTACCGTCTTTTTTGAACGCCGGGCGCATTTTGGTAAGGGATTCAATGGTGGTCCCGGTACGCGGGTTTTCATCTTGTGCAAAGATCAGGTCATCGCCTTTTCGCTGAGGTACTGCAATTGGAATAATTTCATCTTTAAAGCGACCGGATGCAATCGCTTGCTCTGCCTTGTTTTGCGATTGCGTGGCAAATGCATCTTGTTCCTCGCGTGCAATGTTTTGCTGTTCGGCGATATTTTCGGCAGTGATACCCATATGGTAATCATTAAATGCGTCCCACAAACCATCGGTAATCATGGTGTCTATCATGCTCCATGGGCCCATTCTCTGGCCGTTGCGGCTGTTTGGAAGAACATGTGGTGCTTGGCTCATGCTCTCTTGCCCACCTGCAATCACGATGTCTGCATCGCCGAGCGCAATTGCTTGCGTTGCCATCTGAACCGCCTTTAGACCAGACCCGCAAACCTTATTAATTGTTATCGCTGGCGTACTGGGGCTAATGCCTGCTTTGATGCTGCTCTGGCGAGCCGGATTTTGGCCACAGCCAGCGGTTAGCACCTGCCCCATGATGACTTCATCTACCTGATCGGAAGCGATGCCGGTTTTTTCCAGCAACGATTTGATGGTTTGCGCGCCCAGTTCGACGGCGGAAAGGCTGGATAATGACCCCCCGAATGAACCTATGGCGGTGCGACCTGCTGCAACAATAACGACATTTTTCATGGATGGGCTCCTACAACGAAATTCCGGAAAAACTGTGCCCCTAAGGCTTATTAGCCTGCTTGCACATGTTTAAAAAGGGCCGAATTATATAGTGATGGAGCGGCCGCCGTCGACCGAAATGATTTGTCCTGTCAGGTAGTGGCAGTTAAGGAGGTAGTGCAAGGTGTGGCAAATATCATCGGTGCTTCCGGCTCGTCCTAGAGGAATGCGCGCCAATATGTGCTGTTTTTCTGCTTCCGGGAGAGGGTTCTCGGGCCATAGAATGGCGCCGGGCGCGATACCGTTAACACGAATGTCGGGCGCGAATTCCAGTGCGAGGCTTTTGGTTAGCATTGCGATAGCCGCTTTGCTGCTTGAGTAGGCGCTATGTTTTCGCAGCGGGCGCTCGGCATAGATGTCGGTAATGTTGATGATTGCTCCTGCGCCTTTTTTTAGCAGGGGTCTAAGAAGGGTAGAGAGGAGGTAGGCTGCACGGGCATTGGTATTGTGGGTGAGGTTCCAGTGTGTCTCGGCTGCGTCAGCAGAAACAGGTGCCTCCGGGTCAGGGGTGAACAGTGAAGCATTGTTAATCAACACGTCGAGTCGAGAGTAGTCGTTTGCTAACGAAGCACAGAGGGTTTTAATTTCTGTCGTATTACTGAGGTCTGCCTGCACGCTGCAGGCGCTGTTTTCGCGCAGTTCATTTAAGCGGCTGACCGCCTTTTCGGCCTCAGCTTGGCTGCTTCGGTAGTGCAGAATGATATTATATCCGGCGGTGTGCAGAGCGTTGGCCATAGCCAGTCCGATGCGCTGGCTTGCCCCCGTAATCAAGGCGATTTTTTGCGTAGCGTGTTCAAGCGTCATGGGATCTGCCGTGTTCTATGCGAACCACTCGCTCTTGGTCTATTCGCTCACCCAGTGCTTTACCATCCAATCCTGAAGTGTTTTTTAGTTCTCGAATGTCGACCGATTTTGCGGCGGCTAGGGCTTGCTGAAAAAATTCTCGTTGAGGGTAGGGCTTCTGCTCAAAGCCGGTCCTTCCCCGTGCATCTGCTTCACTGCAAAGCAGAATCTGTTCGAAGCGTTCGGGTCGTCTTAATGCGTCGCAGGCCTTAATGACTTTTAGCACTGTTTGGCTGCGTAACTCAGTCGCACGATGAATATGGGTGTGGTACTCAGAAACCAGCAGAGCGAGGTCACGATGGTTCTTGGGGGTTTTTAGTCTTGCGCAAAGTGATTTAATGGGTTTGAGGCCCTTGAGCTCGTGGCCGTGATGTTTTGGCAGGGTTTCTACAGGGCTAAGAGCCTTGCCCAGGTCGTGAATCAAACTGGCAAAACGTACTTCAGTGCTATCACTAAGTTTGCTAGCCTGCTCTAAGGACATAAGGGCGTGTATGCCACAGTCGATTTCAGGATGATACGTTTCAGGCTGGGGGACGCCGAACAAGGCATCCAGTTCGGGCATTAAAACGGCTAAGGCATTGCAATTGCGTAAAACCTCAAAGTAAACCCAGGGGCAACTTCCACTCAACGCGCGTTCGGTTTCTTGCCAAACGCGCTCGGCACTCAGGTGTTCCAGTTCACCCTCACTTGCGATTGTCTTCATAAGAGTGAGGGTGGGCTCGGCAATAGTAAAGCCTAACGGAGCAAAGCGAGCGGCAAAGCGGGCGACGCGTAATACCCGTAACGGGTCTTCGCGAAATGCTGGGGAGACGTGCCTTAGTAGTCGATGGGCGACATCGTGCTGGCCATCGTAGGGGTCAATTAATTCGCCTGACTCACTCCGTGCCATGGCATTAACCGTCAGGTCGCGGCGCAGCAGGTCGTCTTCGAGTGTCACCGAGCTTGAACTGTCACATTCGAAGCCCAGGTAGCCTTTTCCGGATTTACGCTCGGTACGGGCCAAGGCATGTTCTTCTTTGCTTTCGGGGTGCAAAAATACCGGGAAGTCCGCGCCGACCTGCTTAAAGCCTAGGTCGAGCATTTGTGATGGTGTTGCGCCAACGACAACCCAGTCACGGTCCTTAACCGGCAGGCCGAGCAGTTGGTCGCGCACGGCGCCGCCAACCAGGTATCGTGTAATGTTATTTTCCATGGGTGGAGTATAGTCTGCTGCGGCCGGGTCGGGTCAAGTCAGACGAGGCACGAAAAAAAGTTAAAATGCCAGGCCAAATCCGACGGTGCCACCCATTTCTACTTCGTTGATCATCGCACTGGCTTCGATGCTGAAGCCATGGGGCTGGTAGAGAAAACCACCGGTTAGAAGCGCTTTGTCGCGCGCGCCTTCACTGGTTTGAGCAGTATTGAGACGCATGCCTGCGCGCAGGTGGAAGTCATCGCGCCAATAGTACTCACCACCCAAAGATACATATCGGGTTAAGCCTTCAAAGTCGTAAACTTCGTGTTCGACCAGGTCGATGTCAATGGCGTACATGTACTTCTCCTGGTAGCGAGCCAAACCAATTTGATATAAGGCGTGAATCGCGCGTTTTTGCGCAGGAAAGCGCGCTGTCGGTCGTTCCGGGCCAAAGGGGGTGAAGTCCGTTGGAAACATATTCCGCCCCACCATGCCGACGACCCATTCGCCTTCCAGCCAGTCGCCGTCCAGCCCCAGGCCTCGCGATAGAAAGTCGTTAGTTAGCAGCATTGAAAAGCCGACATCCAGGTTCCACTCCAGAAGGTCGGTGCTGGTGCGTTCTTGTGGCGGGTTGGAGATGTCGTAATCCATGATTTTATCGGATATGTGCGAGCCATTGATCTGAATCCACTTGGGGGTAAAGCCCCAGGATATCGGCATGTTGTAGTCGATGACGTTGGTCGTCGCGACCGTGACACCAAACTCTCTTATTTCATAGTAGGTGCTGTCTACCGATGAGTTAAGGTCTCGTGAAATATCACCAATCTTGAAGGTAGAGTCGTTTTCAAAGTCTTGAATGGCTTGGGAAATAACGTCGGTATCGCGGTTTCTTACGACAATCATCTCGCGAATGTCGCGAGATGTATAAAAGTTGATGGTGACCGGCTTGGTGTCAACCAAAAGGCTGAAGGCGCTCATTTCGTCCGATCGATAGGACTCCATGTCGACCTGTTTGAGCGCGGTGAGCAGTTGCCTGCCTTTATCTATCGTATCGTCTACCGAAGATGAAGTGTTAGAGCGAGCCGCACTAACAAATGCTTCTTGAAGGTCTTCAGCCTGAAAGTCGCGCAAACTGTTTTCGAGGTCGTAATTGTAGAGTTCACGTGCGCCGAGTGACGCGCTGATATGAATTTTGTCTGGC